>JAOZKP010000385.1 GCA_029935295.1 bacterium
CTTTTACCGCCAGTTTTTTAGGTCGAACATTGCTTCGCCCTTCGTAACGGGGTCAAAGCTAAAGCAATGACCCCAATCGAGACAGGTCGGGTTTTTGTTTGTTATGTGGCGATCGGGGTCAAACTTGACATTTGCGTTTCCCAGCAACATGTAAAGTTTGACCCCGTTTATGAGGGCGAAGCGATGTTCTACACTATTTGTTATAGCCTTTATGGTGATACGCTGAACAGTTACAATTCAGGTTGCCCATGCCGATAACCATCCCGTCGCGAAAGACGGTTATTCAGGATATTAAAAATCGGGGCGGAATGGTGGCGGCGGTACTGCCGATTCACTATCCCCGGGCTCTGCTCCGGGCTTTTGAAATATTTCCGGTAGAGGTCTGGGGGCCGCCCCGGGTTGACGTCAGTCTCGGTAGCGCCCATCTCCAGTCTTACGTCTGCTCGATTGTACAAAATTCCCTTTCTTTTATAAAAATGGGTGAACTTGATTTCGCCAGCCTGATCCTGATTCCGCATACCTGTGATTCGTTGCAGGGTTTGACCTCGGTCCTTATGGATCTGGTCAAACCGCGACCGCCGTTGTTTTCGCTCTATCTGCCCCGGGGCCAACGGGAAGAAGGTGTGGTTTTCCTGGCGGCTGAGTTGCGCTCACTCTATGCCGGTTTGTCAGAGCTGACGGGTCGAAAACCGACTGATGCCGAGTTGCTGGCCGCGATTGAACGGGAGGAGTTGAGTGATCATCTTCTAGCCCGGTTGTATGCGCAGCGTTTGACTCTGGGCTTGGGCAATCTCGATTTCTATCGCCTGCTTCGCTCCCGTGAGTATCTGCCGGCAGAGGATTTCGCCGCTCTGGCGGAATCAGCATTACAAACTCAAGTTGCGCCTCAGTCGGGCACACCGTTGATGCTTTCCGGGATTTTGCCGGAGCCGATGGCGGTTTTGGATGTTATTGAAAAAGTGAATGGCCTGGTGGTTGCAGATGATCTTGCCTGTTGTGGTCGGCGTCTCTATCAGCCGGGACTCAGCGCGGAACCCTTCCGGCGCATGGCTGAATCTTTGATTTCGGCCCCACCCGACCCGACTCGCGGCAATCCAATTTCTGAGCGGGTTCAATATTTAACCGATATGGCCGCTAAAAGCGGTGCCCGGGGGGTGCTCTTTTACGATGTCAAATTCTGTGAACCGGAACTTTTCGACCTGCCTGAATTACGAAGAGCCCTGAAAGAACAGGGTCTGGCATCGCTGAATATTGAAGTTGATATAAACAACCCTTTGCCGCATCAGACAGCCACCCGGATTGGAGCTTTTTTAGAGATGCTGAATCATTAAGTCAAGAGGTTCACTGCGGCGGTTATGGCAATAACAAATTCACTGAAATATTACTGGAATGTCAAGCTTACCGGCCAACCTTTTCTTGCCTGGCAACGTCGGCAGGCAGAACGTCACCCCAAAGTCTCTTCCCGCTGGCGTTCGGACATACTGTCGCCACCCCTAAAAATCGGAGCCCGTACCAAAGAGCTGATTTCACGCCACTATCTTGAAGGCCGTTATGCTTCCGGCCATCGGCCGGTGGCCTGGGTAACCTCGGGCGGGCCGGTTGAGATTTTGCAGGCCTTAGGCTTTTATATTCTTTATCCGGAAAATCACGGCGCCCTTTGCGGGGTTAGAGGGGCGGTTGTTGAACTCTCCGGAGTCGCGGAAAGTGCCGGTTATTCGACCGATATCTGTTCCTATGCCCGGACCGATATCGGCTCGGTGCTTTCCGGCAAAACCCCGGTCGGCCGCTTGCCGAAGCCGGATATCCTCTTAGCCTGCACTAATATCTGCCAAACGGTACTGCACTGGTATCGGGTTCTGGCGCGCCATTTTCAGGTACCGCTGATTCTGATCGATACTCCGTTTGTTTACTCTAAGTTGACAGAGCACTCTTTACAATATGTGATAAAACAGCTTGAAAATTCGATTCCCGTGGCCGAACAGGTTGCCGGGTGTAAACTCAATTATAATCGACTAAAAGAGATAATTAAACTAAGTAAGGATGCGACCGAGCTCTGGCAGGAGATTATCAATCGGGGCCGCCATCGTCCGGCACCGATTTCAGTTTTCGATCAGTTTATTCACATGGCCCCGGTTGTTGAAATGCGAGGCAAAAAAGCGACGGTTGATTTCTATGCCGCGCTCCTTAAAGAACTTGATGAAAATATTGCAAAAGGTATCGGTGCGGTGCGGAATGAGCGTAAACGCCTGCTTTGGGACAACCTTCCGATCTGGTACCGGCTGCGTTATTTCGCAGAATATCTGGGTGAGCACGGTATCTGTGTCGTCGCTTCCACTTACACCAATGCCTGGGGCGAGCTGGCGCCGATGATGAACGTGGAAAAGCCGCTCGAATCGATTGCCCGGACCTATATCTCGCCGATCCTTAATCAGGGGACAAAATACAAACTGGATACGATGCAGCGGATGGTCAAAGAGTTTCAACTGGACGGGGTTATTCTGCACTCCGATCGTTCCTGCAAGCCGTACTCTATCGGCCAGATTGACCAGCGCAACCGCCTGATTCAGGAGTTCGGCATTCCCGCCCTGCTTTTAGAAGCTGATCACGACGATCCCCGGGCCTACGCCGAAGAACAGGTCGCCTCGCGCCTGGCCTCATTTGTTGAAATGCTTGATAA
>JAOZKP010000386.1 GCA_029935295.1 bacterium
GAACAGCCGCCCGTTTTTTGTTTGAGCATCCCGGCGCGGCGGCTGATGCAGGTCGAACAATGAAATTCGCTTGATTGAGGTGAAAGAGGAGATTTTTGCCGACAACCGTCTGGTTGCTGAAGCAGAAGACTTTTCTGATCAACCTGATGGCTTCTCCCGGGGCCGGTAAAACCAGCCTGGTCGTTAAAACCATTAATGGGTTATCTCAGGAATTCAAAATAGGGGTAATTGAGGCTGATATCGATTCGATGGTCGATGCGGAAACCGTGGCTGCGGCCGGGGTTCCGGCAGTACAACTTAGAACCGGTGGTTTTTGCCATGTTGATGCCTCAATGGTGACTAAAGGTTTGGAAGGTCTGGAGGTTAAAGAGCTTGATCTGGTTATCCTTGAGAACGTTGGCAACCTTGTTTGCCCAGCCGAATTTGATACCGGTGCCCACAAAAATGTGATGATTTTAAGTGTTCCAGAAGGAGATGATAAACCGCTTAAATACCCCTTGATGTTCTCTCTTTGCGATATTCTGATTGTGAATAAGATGGATTATCTGGACTTCTCCGATTTTGATCTCGAAAAGATGCGGGAGCGGGTTTTGAATATCAATCCTAATATCAAAATCATCCCGGTCTCTTGTAAAACCGGTACCGGTATCGAAAACTGGCTTGACTGGTTGCGGGTGAACTGTGTTTAGTTTGCAATGGGTTCGTAATGTGATGTCGATTGCTGCGGTTTAGATGGGTTCCGATTCAGTGGTTTAGTTATGCAGTCGACTATATGAAATCCCCATTTTTTTCATTCTGTGTCGCAGTGTTCCTGGATTTATGTCGAGTAATTCGGCAACTCCACCCGGCCCGTTGATCTTTCCGTTTGAGACCTTCAATGCCTGACGAATGTGATTTGCAATTAATGAGTCTAAGTCGATTAGTTTATCTTCATCAGATGATGGTTGAGACAGTGGTTGTTGTCTGTCATCACAACAGACAATATCCAGGAAAGTGAGTGGTTTGCCTCGGCTCAGTATTAAAGCACGTTCGACTATGTTTTCTAACTCCCTCACATTTCCCGGCCAGGAGTAGGCCATTAACCTTTCCATTGCCCCCTTGTCTAGTGGTGGGGGTGGTGATAGGCGCATCTCTTTTGATTTTTTCTCAATAAAGTGTTTAACGAATGCCGGGATATCCTCTTTTCGCTCTCTTAGAGACGGCATTTTGATGGGAAATACGTTGATCCTGAACCACAAGTCCTCCCGGAACTTCTTCTCTTTAACCAGGCCCTGGAGATCCTGATGGGTTGCCGCGATGATCCTGATGTTGACTTGGGTCGGTTCAGTACCACCAACCCTTACTATCTCTCGATCTTGAAGTACACGGAGCATTCTAACCTGGGCTGCAAGTGGTAACTCGGCCACCTCATCTAAAAAAATTGTCCCTTTGTCGGCTCTTTCGAAACAGCCTCGGGTTCTGGTTATGGCTCCAGTAAAAGCCCCTTTTTCATGACCAAACAGTTCGCTGTCAATTAGGGTTGGTGGTATCGCCCCACAATTAATCTTAATGAATGGGCCATTTCTGCGGGGAGAGAGTTTATGAATGGCATTAGCCATAACCTCTTTCCCTGTACCGGTGTCACCGAGAATCAGTACCGTGCTGTCTATCTGAGAAATTTCTCTAACCATTTCCATAATATCTTTCAAACCAAAATCTTTACCGATAATTTCATCGCCAGAGAGATTTTGAAGTTCCCGTTGGAGATAGCGGTTATCGTCCGCAAGCAAATTCTTAAGCCTGATGATTTCCTGGTATTTGATGGAGTTGGAGAAAGCGGTGGCAAAAGGATCATTTAACATAGAAAACAGGCGTAGGTGCTCCTCTGAATATATGTTTCTTCCTTCTGTTCTAAGAATTACAGTTCCTATTCTCACGCCATCAAGAGTAAGGCGCATGAGCAACATCGAAAAGTTCGTATTTCTAAAAACCGATAGATTTTTATGGGATAGGATTTGATGGGATAGGATTTCATTGATAACAGGATCTGATTCTGGACAATTTACGATCCTTGAGTCCGGCCAGGTCTGATCTTTGAGTAAATCTTGGGATTCGGGAGATAAAGGTACTATTGTTTCATGGGATTTAACTTCAGAGGTGTTGACTTCGATCTTGAATTTAATGCCGGCGAATTTGGGCTCATATAAACTGAGCAACATGGTATCTCCGGGTAGAAAAGGCTTTAGGTAGTGTAAAAGCAGTTGCATCCCTTGCCCGAAGTCCAGAGATCCGCATATGCACATTGTCGCCTGGCGGAAAAAATCGTTATCACTTGCAATCATTTAGTTTACCATTTTAATTAGCCATTCCGTGACTTTTTACGAGCTTATCAAGTAATGAGTACCTGGTCAAAAAACCGGATAATTTTTGCCTGTGATAAACATTATTATACCACATAAAAGTCGATGGAGCACAATTATTTTTGGAGTAACTATTCAACGTGGTTAGAAAAGCCCCCCATTGATCTGTTTAGCAAATGGGGGGGGGTACATAACCCGATCTTCCGGAAGAAATCGGGTCATGTATCCTAAATTTGATTTCACCAACTTTACCACTCAATGACTGCTGCAGCCCAAGTCAAACCGCCGCCAAAGACCGTCATCAGAACCACATCGTCGGGCTCTAAAAAATCACTGT
>JAOZKP010000387.1 GCA_029935295.1 bacterium
TTGACTATCCAAGTATAAACTGATACTAACAAACACTGATTGTTTATGGTATTTGCCATTTTCATCTCTAACCATCCATAAAACGGATTATCCAATGAAAAAAACGCCATATTTTTTTATCTCCGCAATCATATTAACACTGATTTTCTTGATCTCAACAACTGCCCATGCCCGGATGGAGTTTAATCCATTTATTAATCTTTCCGAAGAGTACAACGATAACATCTACCTCGACGCATATGACGAAGAGGATGACTGGATTACTACCATTGAACCTGGTTTCAGCCTCGATTACGATTCCCATCGCCTGGTAGCCAACCTTAATTATAGTATGCTCTTTCGTTTCTTTAGCCACAATACTAGCGAAAATGAGACAGACTTGAAAGATGTCTCAAGAGGCAGCGGCTCTTTCACCCTTTTCCCAAATAATAATTTCAACTTGAATGTCGCTGGTGATATCAGTCGGGTTATTATGGATGATCGTGAAAGTTCGTCTGATGAAAATGATTTTATCAACAAGGCAACCCTCTACCACTATACAGTCAACCCCTCTTACGATTTAAGACTCGGTTCTGCACTAAATTTAGCGCTCGATTACTACTTTGAACAAGCGAAATATGAAGATATTGAAGATACTATCGAAAACCCTTACGATGCAAACGACTATATCGAGCATCGGGCCGAAGCCCGGCTGATTAAAACACTTTCCAGTAGTACAGAGATCTATATCGGCTACGTCTATACCGACTTCCAGGAAGATCGTTCGAATCGCTATGATGAAAATGAAGATTACAGCAGCAATGATGTAATCGCTGGTTTTGTTCACCCTTTTGGCAGCCGCCTTTTTGTCAGAGCCATGGGTGGTATGTCCTGGGTTGATTACGTTGATGATGATCAGGACGACCCTGAAGGATCGATATGGGACATTGGCATAGACTACAATTTTTCAGAATCACTCCAGGCATCACTTGATTATATCAATGATTTCGCAAATTCAGTCAGTAACGGCCTTTCAGATCATAAAGAAGTCCGTTTTTCCTTAACCTACAGCCGTCGTATAACAATAACTTCTGAATTGTATGGCACTAAAAATAAATATGAAGGGGAAAATTTTGGATATGACGATTTAGGAGAATATTTTTCTGATGACGATTATTCCGATGACCAAGGTGCTGGCGCTATCATCACCTTCACGTTACCTATAGGCCAGCGCTTCGACTTAGATCTGACTACTGACTACTCTCACTATAAATATAAATATTCAGAACCCGGCCAAGATGACGAAAAAGTCAATCGCTACGGATTCGGCACCAGCCTGAACTACGAATTCAACCACCTGACCGCATCCCTGAGTTATGATTTCCGCCGCAATAATTCCGACGTCACCGACAATGAAGATGATTATACCAACAATATAGCCATGCTCGAACTCGGCTGGAATTTCTAGTTTATTTACCAACCCTGAAAACCTAGGAACCTTAAAAGTAAGGAAACGATAAAATGCTGCCAGCTAAGGAAGAAGTTCGTCACATTCTCGACCAGCTGCCTGATGATATAAGTTTGGAAGAGATACAATATCATATTTATGTACGGCAAAAAATTGATTGTGGTTTAAATGATGTTGAAGTTGATAACATTATTTCTGAAACGGAATTCGATAAAAGGATGTCGAATTGGCTCGAACCGTAAAATGGACCGAATCCGCAACCAATGATCTTGAGGCAATTGCTGAGTTTATAGCAAGGGATTCCCGGTTTTATGCAATAGCAGTTGTGAGAGCTTCGCGAAAAGCTGCTCAAACTCTCAGATTTTCCAGTATGCGCGGTCGAATAGTACCGGAAATGAACTCTTCAAATATACGTGAGTTATTCCTTTGGAAATACAGATTGATATATAAAGTGACTCATCATTATGTATATATTCTGGCATTCATACACGGCGCCCGTGATCTGAAATCACTAATAGATTTGAACGCTGAATTCTAAGCATTTAACCGGTTAAAAAACATTGAACCATAAACAGATAACAAATATCCTGACCATCGACGTTGAAGACTATTTTCAGGTCTCTGCCTTTGAAAATATTTCTCCGCCTGCAACCTGGCCCCAGCGCGAACTTAGGGTTGAGCAAAATACCGATTTAATTCTCTCCATCCTCGACGAAACTAACACTAAGGCAACCTTCTTTATCCTCGGGTGGATCGCTGAGCGCTGCCCCGCCCTGGTTAACCGCATCAACGATGCGGGCCACGAAATCGCCAGCCACGGTTACGGCCATCAACGGGTTTATAACCAATCCCGTGATGAATTCCGTGCCGATATTCATAAAGCAAAACAAATTCTTGAAGATCTAACCGGCAAACAAGTCCTCGGTTACCGGGCTCCAAGCTATTCTATTTCACCATCCTGCCTCTGGGCCTTTGATGAACTTCTTGCTGCCGGTTTTACCTACGACTCCAGCGTGTTTCCAATTCACCACGACCTTTACGGGATGCCGAACTGGCCCCGTTTTGCCACCCATATCGAAAAAGATGAGGCCAGCAACTGGTTCCCAGCCGCCTCGGAAACCGCCTCCGCCTCGCTTCTCGAAATTCCGATTACTACCTTACAACTATTTGGTCGCAATCTTCCCATTGCCGGCGGCGGCTATTTTCGCCTTTTTCCATATCCT
>JAOZKP010000388.1 GCA_029935295.1 bacterium
GCCAAATTTCCAGTTCCAGGGTACTTGAACATTACCTTGTCAAGGATAAAGATTTAACCCCGGCCCCTATACTATTTTTGAGCCTTTATCATTATACCCAGGGCTGATTTCGCTGGCACCAACATCTCCATAGTTTTGTGTTGTGCACTTATTAACGCAATATAAGGTTGACGAAATTTAAGCTCCCCCCATCTTTCCAGGCCGATATCTTTTAAGATGGGAGACAAATCGACATCAGAACAAAACGGCGTCAGGTGAACCATTACAGCAAAAGCCAGATATTGATTGCTAAAACGTTTAATAATTGCAGCAAACGGCTCCTGTTGTTTTACCTTCCAATTTTTTACACAGGGGTCAAATGAAGCTAACACCTGAACCTTTTTAGCACCAGCAAGACCGACTAAAGAAACACCCCGAGTGATCTCTGTCAATACATGTTTTGTAGACCCCGAAAAAACACCCGATTTACCTCCCGAAGCACAGGATGAAGTTAATAGCAGATTATCAAGTTCAACCCATGGTGCAACATTCACATTCATGTAAAAAAGAGTCTCAACACCGCACCGAAAAGCTTCCAGAGAACTGTAGCGCTCATCATATACACTCTCGCTGGATGGCGCAGACAAAGCTTGCCGCAAATCATCGATCGGAATCTCGTAATTACTTGTACAAGCAATTTTCAGAGGTTTCATGCAACCTAAACTACCGGCAAAAATACAACATTTGTCAGGATATTTACTAAAACCGGAAGCCAGATTTTTAACAATCGACCCGGCATCAAGCCAGACAAAGCGCTGATTGCTATTGTAATTAGAAATATAGCTAAGTAAATTTGGACCTTCCATATAAAATTTTATATTTTTTGTTTTAAGGGTTTCGTCGACTTCAATCAGAAACGGCAATTTAACTGTACGTCCATCAATTACAGCTTTGCCCTGACTCGGAAAGACTGCAAAGCTTTTACAAACATCAGGAAACTTCCAAAAAGAAAAAAACTCCTTACGCCATTTCTTTAATACAGAATTAGGGTTGGTAAATTTTTCGACAAAAGTAGATTTCTCTTTATTTAGCAAGTTCCTGCCCAAACCTAACTCATCCACCTTAAAACCCATCAGGTTTAGAAGCGTAAGCCCGGTATCTAAAGTTGACCCCGGGCGCGACACTTTGATAGCCTTACTTTTTCCAGACGGGATAACCATGAAAAGGTTTTTTCGTTCCCCTTGCTGCAAGGTTTTCCAAGCAGTATTTTTTAAAGCAATATGGTCAGAAACCAGGCAAATCACGGTATTTGCAGAATACTCAGAGTTGATTATTTTATTTACAAATTCAGCAATCAACCATTCAGAACCTGCTACTGCATTAAGAATATTATTGGACCCATCACCATAAGAGGAACGTACACAACTTTTGGACAGGTGTCCATCGGGATGGTGAGTATCCAGAGTCAACATAACAAGGCCAAATTTTTTTCCTGATTTCGAGAGTTTCACAAAACGCTGGTAAGCTAGATCTAACAATGTGTCATCATACAAGCCCCAACTATTTACATAACGGGGATCAAGAACTTCAGGAAGTAATTCATCACGCCCCAGAACTTCTGCAAAACCATGAGTCGAGAAAAAATTTCCTTTCCCGGCAAAACGCCGGGATGCCCCTCCCATATAGACAAGATAATATCCTTCGTCCTGCAAAAGGTCACCAACAGCAACAGCCCCGGGTAAAAAAAGTTCCATTCCTCCCATACCATTTCCGCCCGCAGAAGCCACTAAAGGAATCCCGCATTGACTCGCGGTAATTCCACCAACAGTCCAACCCGTACCCCAAAGCTGCCGTATATCAGTAAAAGATATACTATGATCTTCCACTTCACGCAGAGACTTGATGAGTCCGGGAAACCTGGATTCATCAAAATAAGTTCGTTCGAGCCCTTCAAGATATATCATAACCAGATTAGGTGGATTTTTACTTCTCGAACGAATTACAGGAAGATGGTAATTATCATTAAAGTGATCACTTACAATTTCCCTCGATTTTACTGCAGTATTATCAGATACGGGAACAACCTGAGCGTTATAAGGCAGGTTGAAAACTTCAAGAAGATCAGTTATGGCAGGGTGGAACACAAGACTGCCCAACAACAGGCCCATGGTTAATATTGTGGTTAGCAAATGGGGGCCTTTTTTCTTGCTGACACCAGAAACAGAGGCTTTGAAAATCAGAACAGTCATTCCGATAGAAAAAATCAGGTAAGCAATGCCACCCAGAATCAAACCTTTATACTCACCAAATCCAGCCCCTTCAAGTCCGACCGTCAAGTGATATATAACAGCTTCGTTTATTCCGGCTCCAGTGAAATAATCAGAGAAAAAATAAGCTCCCGTAATCAATAAAAACACCAGGACTACAAGAGAGAAAAATAATCCGACGAGCCTGCGAACAGAGTTCCTGTACATAATGAAAACGGCAACCAGTAAAAGAATAGAGGGTAGAAGAAAAATCATATACTAACCTTTAATAGTTAAGGTTCCTGCTAAAACAAAAAACAGTTAAATACGATAATGGCAGTTTATCTGCAACCGTTTTTTAGCAGATAAAAAACATGTTCGGCGAGAACTTGCGGATCGTTGTGGGTGGTTTTGAAACCCGGCAGGAATGGGCGAATCGGGG
>JAOZKP010000115.1:0-4666 GCA_029935295.1 bacterium
TGAGTATTTTAAGGATTAAAATTTGCAGCCAGGCATCAGGAACAGACAGCCGTAACAAAAAAGGGAGCCCTGAAATCGGCTCCCTTTGCATTTCATTACTCTGGTAGGCGGTACTGGGTTTGAACCAGTGACTTCCACCGTGTGAAGGTGGCACTCTCCCGCTGAGTTAACCGCCCAGAGAACTTGCTTAATGATCCAGCTTATATTCGAGTTTAGGTAGGTTGTCAATAGGGTTGTTTTTCCAGTACAATTCCAGTGCAGATCACCCCTTTGGGTCAAGCTGCGCGACGAACACCCCTGCAACAAGCACCAGAGTTATTTTATCGCCAGACCACATTGACCAACACGCGATAAAATTTTGCCCACACGATCTCGATTGGGGTTGTTGCTTTATAAATGGCGGCCGATATATTCGCGTGCAAACCCAAAATTTAACCCACCATTTATAAAGCTGCGACCCCGTCGCAGTAGGCGAAGCAATGGTTGTGGCGTTCCCAATATCCGCAAATTCCGAGTTTCTCAAACACCATCATGTCAAGGATAAAGATTTGACCCCCCGCCTCATCAACTGACAAAAAGGGGGCCGAAATTCGGTCCCCTTTTTTGTAACTCAGAAATTTTTCCTTAATTTTATTTACAACTCAATTTACAACTCAATCACTTCCAGATCCAGTTTGGCCGCTTCCTGACGGGCAGTTGTTGAATCGGTCAGGACTGCGATATTGGCTTTTCCCGGGTTGAGATAGGTTGTTGCCACTCTTTGCAGATCATCGAGGGTCACGGCCAGAACCTGGCGTCGGTAGGTGCGGAGGAATTCGGGGTCGCGGCCGTAGAGATTATCAAAGAAGGCCTGTTTTGCCCGACCGGAAGGAGAACCCGGTTTGTCGATCTGGCTGACCACGCCCAAGATGGCTTCTTCGACCTGGCGTGGTTCATGGTTATGTTTTTGCAGCCACTCCAGTGAGCTATCAAAATCATCCAGAGTTGCCTGGAAACGAGGGTCACGATAGGAGTAGAAACGGAAAGCCGCACTGCCGGGGTCGTGACCGGCACCGCCGCCGTAAGCCCCGCCCTCTTCGCGGATTGCGCGATGGAGATAGCCGTTACGCAGAAAACCACCCAGAACCGATAAGGGTGCGGCATCGGGATGGGCAATGGTTACCGTAGGATAGGCCTTGGCGCAAAAATTAACCTTAGTATCTGTAACCCAGGCTTGACGAACACAGTGGGTCTCTGCAGCAAGGGTAAAGTTTTTGAAATCAGGAGAAACTTCTATCGAACTTCCCTGCCATATTCCCTCTAATTCTTGAGTTAAATTAACGGCCCGCTCATCTTCAGCGACCAGCAAAAACTGCCGTGGAGCAGCAATTATCTTCTCATGCAAAGATTGAAAACGACGACTGAATGCGTTCAGTGCAGAATCATCATCGGCCAGTTCACGATAAAGTTTTTTCAGTTTCTGCAGACCTTCAAGTCCATGCACCCGATGTCCTAAAGCGGCGACCGGGCCGCAGCCGGCTGAGGCCGCCCGCATTGCCAGCATGTGGCCGGAAGCGGTAACCTGCTGCTCCTGATGGGCCAGACTCTGGGCCATTATTTCACGAATATGCTCAACTTCATCAAAACGAACTGTCTCTAAAGTTTTACGCAGAAGTTCGCTTAAAGCCGTATGATTGCGCTGCAATGCCCGGCCGGAGAGGACAAAGAGCCCTTTGACTTTGCGGTTGTCGGAAACCTCACCACGCACTTTGTAGTAAGCGCCGATGCCGCCGCTGACCCGGGCCTGCCAGGCCTGGGCCTGACGATAATCCAGACCGTTACAACCCAGCTCAGTTAAACATGATGAATAATCCGGCAAAATATCCAGCGTTTCATCATCCAGGTCCGGCAGGTCAAAGATAATCTGCTGATAAACCAGACCATTGGTTCCCGCCGGGAAATAGGTCAACGGCAATTTTGCCGCTGCCTCTTTTGCTGCTGGAATCGGCAGTTTATCCGGCACATCTGTAAGACCGACTTTGGGCAGAATCTCCGGATCATCCTGCTCCTGCTGGCGCAGCTTCAAAGCCGCAGCCTGGGCAATAAGTTTCTGCTTCTGTTCACTGTCAAGCGCCCGCAAACGGGCTTCTAAACGATCACGCAGAGCCTGTTCCCGCTGCGGACCAAGATCAGAATCGGGAACCATTGTCAATCGCACCCGGTGCGGATTATCAAGCAGCAATCGCCGCAAAAGTCCACTGATATAATCAGGTTCTTTAATCTTTAAACGTAATTTTTCCAGTACCGGATCGATATCGAGACGATCAATTACTGAACCTTTGTGCACCACCGCCGGAAAAGCCGCGAGCAGTAGTTGCAGGCCATAGGGATAGCCGTCTCCGCCGATCGCCCGGCGCTGGAGTTCAAGCTGGTGCAAAACCGCTTCAACCTGCTCTAATGGCAAACCTTCGGCCGCCACCCGTTCAAGCGTACTGAGAATCATCTCTTCAATTTCAACGGCTGAATCAACCAGACAACCTTCAAGGCCGCAGCAGAAAATCAACTCCTTATGATCATCATCAAGGCCGCAAAGCGGTGACGGAGCCCGGCCCAAAGCAGTTGTCTCCAAAGCATCAAGCAGAGGCGATGAGCTGTTATCCAATAGCACTGCCGCGAGAAGATGGGCCTCAATCAGACTCTCAAGCGAGTCATCGACATCCAAAAGCCAGCCCATTACCAGATGAGTTCTTTTATCGCTCTCTTCATTATCTGGCAGAGCTTCAGCCGGATACTTCTCACAAACACTAACCGGCGCTTTTAACCTTCGTTCAGCAGTCACCAAAAAGGGTGCTGCAGACTCCATCTGAAACTCCTGCAAAGCCCGTTTTTCGAAAACTTCCTGCAACTCTGCCGCCGGCAGATCGCCATAGGTCAAAAAGAAAGCGTTGCTCGGGTGATAATTGCGGCGGTGAAACTCTTTTAATCTGGCATACGTCAATGAAGGGATAATTTCCGGGTCGCCGCCGCTGTTAAAATGATAAGTCGTACTCGGAAAAAGATGCTGCGCCAAACCCTGCCAGAGAAAACTGGTCGGGGTGGTCATCGCCCCCTGCATCTCATTATAAACCACTCCTTTGAAGGTCAAAGGAGAGTTACTGTCAGCCGGATCAGCGAATTCGAGGCGATGCCCTTCCTGAGCAAAATCAAGTTCATCAAGACGTGGGAAAAAGACTGCATCAAGATAGACATCAAGAAGGTTAAAAAAATCTTTACGATTTTGACTGGCAAAAGGATAAGCCGTCCAGTCGCTGCTGGTAAAGGCGTTCATGAAGGTATTGAGAGAACGCCGAAGCATCATGAAGAAGGGGTCGCGGACCGGAAAACTGCGGCTACCGCAAAGGGTAGTATGCTCGAGAATATGAGCCACTCCGGTCGAATCGGTCGGCGCAGTCCGCAAACCGACCATAAAAACATTCTCCGGATTATCACACTGCAAATGATAGTGCTCGGCTCCGGTAACCTTATGAACAAAAGACTGCACCGTCAAGTTTAACGCTGCAACCTGATGCTCATCCCGTTTCGCAAATGTCGGATAGGTCATTATTATTTATCCGCACCTGTCTCTTCCTGCTGCATCCGGGCAATAAATTTTATTAACTGCTGACCGGTCGGGGTATCCGGAGCCGCTTTCTGGGCTAACTGCAGACGCTCCATACCTTTCACTTTATCGCCTTTGCCCTTAATCAGAATTCCGGCCTGAAAAAGATAGATACGCTGCTGCAAGGAGGGTACACTCTTAGCCTGCGGCACCAGCTCGTCGAGAGCGATCACAGCTTTGTCAAAATCTTTATCCTGTTTAAGCTGAGACTCAATCGCCGTAATCTTTTTCGGCAGTTCATACTTGGGCCGCAACCCGGCTTTGCCATCTTTATCCAGAGCAATTATCTCATCTGAGAGGTCATCATAGGTACGCTTACTGCCGTTTGCAACCAGCAAAGCGATCGCCTGGTCAAGCTTTTTCGCTTTTTCAATGCCGGCGAGTTTATTCGCCTCTTTTTCCAGAATCTGGGCCTGTTTATAATTTTCGACAAAACCATTAAGATGGTCAAGGTAAGCTTGAGGACCGCCCGCTTTGTAACCGGTTCGGGCTAATTCGACACCTTTGGCGTCGGCCAGGACAATTGACGGATATCCACTAATTCCGTAAGATTTTGCCAGAGCCTGATTCTGAGCCGTAAGTTTTTCGTCAAGTTTAGTTTTCTGGGGAAAATCAAGTTCCACCAGGATATACTCTTTCGGAGCCTGCTCCTGAAATAGTTTTTTACTGAAAACCTCTTTTTTCAATTTTTTACACCAACCGCACCAGTCGGAACCGGTAAAATCGATGAGCATAAGTTTATGCTCTTTCTCGGCTTTTGCTTTCGCGGCGGCAAAATCGGTCTGCCAGAGGCCTTCGGCTGCCAGAGCCATCGAAGAAGTTAACAGAAACACCAAACTTAAACTCAAAAGAACAATCTGTTTTCTATTTATCATTTTGTAAAAATCTCCATTCTCAAATTCTACTGCTTAAATTCACAACACTTATAATTGGCAGTTCCCCTACCGATTTGGGCTTGCTCTACTGGTTTCGACTATTTCTGTCAATTATTTTATACATGAAAACGGTTATGTTAATGTAATTTAATTC
>JAOZKP010000115.1:4766-8835 GCA_029935295.1 bacterium
GCCCTGATCGCTCAGTTTAAGGGAGGGGATAACCGGAAGCGCCAGAAAAGAGAGGGTCATAAACGGGTCAGCAACACTCCCTAAACCTAAAGCCAAATCCTGCAGAGATGTAAGTGCCGCCGCCGTGGTTTCAGCCTTTTCAACACTCATAAGCCCGGCCACCGGCAGCGGCAGACGGCCTAAAACTAAACCATCATCAACCACCGCCAGGCCGCCGCCCATATCTTTGACCACCTGGGCGGCGAGCAACATATCAGAATCACTCATCCCGGCGACAATCAAATTATGCGAATCATGGGCCACGGTACTCGCCAGAGCGCCGCGCTTAAGCCCTAATCCCTGCACAAAACCCAGACCAATCCGGCCGCTGCCGTGATGCCGTTCAATCACAGCTAATTTAGCCAGGTTTCGCTCTGCATCCGCCACCGCAAAACCGTTGCTGATCTTAGCTGGAAGAATAATTTTTTCAGTCACCAACTGCCCCGGGATAAGGCCGACAACCTTAATTTCTGTGCCACCGACGACAATCCGGAAACTCTCTAGACCAAGCTTTGCAACTGACACAGTATGCCGTGGCAAAGATACCTGAGAAGTGGCAAAACCGACCTCGGAAAAGGGTTTTCCAGAAAGAAAAACCTGATTAATTGAGAAAGACTCAAGATCATCCAGCAGCAAACAATCCGCCCGGAAACCGGGGGCAATCGCCCCGCGATCCGCCAACCCAAAATAGCGGGCGGGATTGATGGTTGCCATCTGAAGCGCCGTAAGCGGCGCAATGCCGCCGGCAATCGCTTTACGAATTGAATAATCAAGATGACCTTTATCGAGAAGATCGATAACATGCCGGTCATCAGAAACGAGTGAACAATTACAGCTGTTATAATCATTTATAAGCGGCAGCAGATCGGCAAGGTTATGCTCACGCGAACCTTCACGCAGCATCAGATGCATCCCGAGACGCAGTTTCTCCCGGGCTTCCGCTACAGTTGTCGCCTCGTGATCACTCTTCGGCCCGGCCATGACATAGGCATTGAGATCTAATCCGGAAAGCTGCGGCGCGTGGCCGTCAATAGCTCTTTTCAAGCTGCGGACGGCAGCTATTTTTGCCATCGTCTCCGGGTCCCGGTTAATTACGCCGGGGAAATTCATTACTTCAGCCAGACCTAAAAGACGTTCAGGATATTTCTTTAAAAGTTCGGTAACGGCGGCGGCCGCCAGTGTCGCCCCGGCCGTTTCCATAGTGGTTGCCGGCACACAGGAGGGCACCATAAAGAAAAATGAGAGCGGCAAGCCAGCCGTCGCAGCCAGCATAAATTCAACTCCGGCAACGCCCATGACATTAGCAATTTCATGGGGATCAGCAATCACCGCCACAGTGCCGTGGGCAGCGGCGATACGGGCAAATTCAGCCGGCAAGATCTGGCTTGATTCAATATGAATATGGCCGTCAATCAAACCGGGAACCAGGTAACGCCCGGCCCCGTCAATAATCTTTTCTGCGGGATAATCTCCGAATCCGAGAAAAACCCCATCGGCCACAGCGACATCAGTTGAATGAATCTCACCCGAGAGAACATTTACCAGACGCACGTTCTTAAACAAAAGATCCGCTTCCGTCCGACCCCGCGCCAGACCGATAAAACGGTCTAGATTTTCACTGTTCACCATCGTCATTAAAAATTTTACCCCATACTTTCGGTGCTCGACCACTGACAAAACGGATAATATATCAAATGTGAATTATAGTAACGTATCTCATCGGAAACTTCACGACCAATCCAGGGCGGCCGGGGAAACTTCTGTTCCAGGTCATCGAGCTCAATTTCAGCGACAATCAACCCCTGATTCACACCGGAGAAAACATCTATCTCCCAGATAAAACCGGAAAAATTGACTTTATAACGAATTTTTTCAATCAGCGCATCATGGCAGAGGTCAGCCAGCAGCTCTTCCGCATCAGAGACTGGAATCGGATACTCATATTCACGGCGGACACAGCCCGGCTCCGCACTTTTAATATTAATATGGGCCACATCGCCGCTGATCCGCACCCGAATCGAACTCTTTTCACTATTGCTCAAATAGCCCTGACGCATTTTTGTCCCGGCATCCGCCGCCGGCCGCCAACTGTCATCAACCAGCAAAAATTTACGTTCAATCTCAATTGCCATAATCTAATCACTTACCTGGAATTTCATCCGGCCACTGCCGGGACTGGTGTAAAATACACAAGATTTCTATACTGCTGTTTCTAACTCGATAAGACACAGTATAAGGAGTTTCAGTAAAAATCAGTTCCCGCGTACCGTCAACCCGTCCTATTCGCCCTAAATTCGGCTGATTTTGCAAAAGTTCGACACTCTCAATCACCTGCAAAACCACTCGCACTGCAGCATCTAAACTCTCCTGAGCAATGTATGCTTCAATTGAATCCAAATCAACCAAAGCTAAACTCAGCCATTTAATGTGCAAGTTTATTCTCCCACTTCGCCTTCACCGTTTCATGTTCCGTCCATTTTGCAGCCGAACTATCAGCAAACGCAACCGCCTTATCTATTTCACGAATCTGCCACTCATGAACAGCAAGATACTCCCTTATTGCCTGGTCAAGGATAAAAGACTTAGATCGGTTCACGACCTTTGCCAACCGAGACAATCGCTCCCGGGTCTCAACTTCCATCCGTACAGTCATTGTCGCTGTCTTCATAAAAAGACCTCCTTACCTATTATTTGTATCACAATAAAATACATTGTAACACAGAACCATATTTCCGCCAACGGTTTTTTACTGCATCAACTGTCGAGCCGCAGCCCGGGCGGCGGCGATAATCTCAGCTTCACCTTCGACCTTACGCCCCTGCATCAAAACTTTGCCGGCAACAATCGTGGTATCAACTACGGCTCCCGAAGCTGAATATACCAGGTCTGAAATCAGGTTGTGACCGGGGGCCATCTCCGGCCGGTCGCAATCAATCAAAAGCAGGTCCGCATCGCGGCCCTCGGCAATAACCCCACCGTTCAAGCCAAAAATTCCGGCGCCATCGGCCGTCGCCATGCGCCAGACCTCATCTGCGGTCTGCACGGTGGGATCACTAATTGCAAATTTCTGCAGCAGGGCCGAAAATTTCATAGTTTCAAACATATCAAGGTTATTGTTGCTGCCGCAGCCGTCAGTACCGAGCCCCACTGAAACACCGTGTTCAACAAAATGACGATAAGAGAAGGTTTTACCAACCGCAAGTTTCATATTAGAAACCGGATTATTGATTACTTTAACCTGGTGCTTTTCTAACAATTTCATCTCTTTACCATCGAGCCAGACTGCATGCGCGGCCACTAGCTTATCACTTAACAAACCTAATTCAGCCAGATACTCAACCGGACGCAGACCATGATTATTCAAACAATCCTTAACCTCCTGCTCGGTTTCCGAAAGATGCGTGTGGATCAGAAGATCGTTTTCAGCGGCAAAATCCCGTACCCACTCCAGACCAGCTTTTGAGACCGTATAGATCGCATGCGGCCCCAAGACAAATTTGAGCCGGGAAGAAAACCCGGCGCTTATCTGAAACCGTTCGCGGTTGACCGCAATCTGCTCTTTGAGACGCACCGGATCATTGAGGTCAATAATCACTCCGCTTAACGCGGCCCGAATACCCATCTCTTCGACAGCCCGGGCCGTCGCCGCAAAATGCCAATACATATCGTTAAAGAAAACCGTGCCGCTTTTTATCATCTCAAGACAGGCGAGACGGGCCCCATGATAGACCAGTTCTTCGGTTAATTTCTCTTCCAGCGGCCAGATCTTGGTCGTGAGCCACTCCATCAATTCCATATCGTCGCCATAACCCCGAAACAGAGTCATCGCGGCATGGCTGTGACCGTTATAAAGACCCGGAACCACGGCCTTCCCCGCTCCCGCAAGCACTTGATCAGCAACGACATCGTTTAACTCCGGTGCAATCTTTTTAATCAGGCCGTCAACGATCAGAATATCGACCTGCCGGCCATCCAGAACCACCTGCTGCAACAGTAAACTCATCTTAAATATTCCTCCAAAACCGCCAAT
>JAOZKP010000389.1 GCA_029935295.1 bacterium
GTCTGCTAAATGTCCAACGTAAACAGTTCCAGCAGTTCATCATTATTCATCTCGGTTATCCAGTTTTCACCGGATTTTGCAACAATATCAGCAGATAATTTCGATTTTGCAATCAACATCTGATCAATTTTCTCCTCAACCGTGCCTTTGGTCAAAAACTTATGCACCATCACGCTTTTTTTCTGGCCAATTCGATAGGCCCGGTCAGTTGCCTGATTTTCGACTGCCGGATTCCACCAGCGGTCAAAATGGATAACGTGATTCGCCTCCGTCAGATTGAGTCCAACCCCGCCAGCCCTGAGTGACAGCACAAAATAGGGAATATATTCCCGCCCCTGAAATTTTTCAACCAATGCTTTGCGCTTGGCCACCGCAACGCTGCCGTGCAGAACCAGACCCTCTTTCTGGAAAATTGTCGCTAGAAATTTCGACAGCGGCGCCGTCATCTCCTTAAACTGGGTAAAGACTAACACTTTTTCACGTTTTTCGTAAATGGTTTCGCAAATTTCCCGTAACCGCTGAAATTTCCCGCTCTCTCTCTCCGAAAAGTTGTCCGCTCCCAGGTATTGATCCGGGTGATTGCAGAGCTGTTTAAATCTCATTAAGGCCGCGAGTATGATCCCCCGGCGTTCTATCCCATCTGTATTCTCAACCGCACCGGCGACACCGGCTAAAATCTCTCGATATAAAATAGTCTGTTTTTTACTCATTGCCGCCCAGGTTTTAACCTCAACCTTATCCGGCAGATCGGAGATGATGGATTTATCCGATTTCAAACGACGCAAAATAAAGGGGTTAACAATCCTGCGTAAACGGGCGTATCCTTCCGGTTGTTCAAGAAGCTTTTTACTGAAAGAGTTAAACTCTTTGATATTCCCCAATAACCCGGGATTAAGAAAATCAAACAGGCTCCAGAGATCTGAAAGCCGGTTTTCAATCGGCGTCCCGGTCATAACAATACGATTTTCGGAACTAAGCTCTTTCACCGCCCGGGTCTGTCTGGTACCGGGATTTTTAATCGCCTGAGCTTCATCCAGAATAACATAGTTCCAGACATAGTCGTTGAGCCACTGATATCTCTGCACCAAAGCATAGGTTGTAATAACCAGGTCATACTTATCCAACTCCGCCGCAGTAAACTTTGGGACTGATTTTGATTTATAATAACCGGGATGGGCCGTAAGACAGACAAGTTCCGGATAAAATTTCTCTATTTCACTATTCCAGTTTGCCAAAAGTGAGGCCGGAATAATTAAAAGTGATGCTTTATGAACCGGTTTTTTGCTGTTTTCACACGCTTTTTTACTGTCAGATCCCAGGTTACGCAGAATCATCTTTTCATCTAGTTTTATCGCGTTCAGAAAAGCCAGCACCTGCAAAGTTTTCCCCAGCCCCATATCATCGGCAAGACAGGCCCCAAGTTTTAATTTATGGAGATAGAAGAGCCAGTTCAAACCATCTTTCTGATAGTGTCTGAGCTTAGCCTTGAAAGCTTTACTGGTTTTAACCTGCCCTAACTTTTCCGGCTGATTAAGCTTGGCAAAAACCCCTTTCAACCACTCGCCGTGGGCGATACCGGAAACGATTTCAACATCATCGGTGCCGAGTACTCTCTGGGGATTTAAAGAGAGCCGCAGCGCCTCAAGCATACTGACACCATCTTCACGATTAAGGGCCATCGCATCTTCATAAGCGGCCAGAGTTTTCTCCAGTTTTTCCGAATCTACTGCCACCCACTTGTTTTTCAAAAATGCCAGCCCGGCCGCTTCATCCAGCAGCCGCCGCGCCTCCGCCACTGAAATCTCACTGTCACCAACCATAAGTCTGGGATTAAAATCGAGCAGCGCCTCAAACCCAACCTGTGACGGTTCATTCTCTCCCAGACTTAACTGCAAACCGACCCTGGCCGCCTTCCCCTTCCACCAATTTGGAATCCGGCACAAAATCCCGGCCTCATCATAGATCGGTATCTCCTTAAAAAAAGTAAATGCCTCCTTTGCCGACCACGCCAACGGATAGAAAAGATCGCCACTTTCACGCAGTTCAAGAATCAACTTACTCTGCAATGCCGCTTCATCAACCGTAACCAGAAGCTGCAAAAGTTTTTCCGGATCATCCTCATACTCTTGCAGAGCATACTTCAGCGGCAGATGCCGCGACTCACCCGTATCATCAAGTCGAGTCGAATAGGTTGCCATAAAAGCAAAGGGTTCGTTACCGTCCCGGTTTTCCACCAGATGAAAATAGATACGACCCGCCAAATGGATATCAGGACTTAACTTTTTGACAAACTCCGCCACCGAACCTGAAAACTTGCCAATCTTTGCCGAAAAAATATTATTAAGCTCATGCCATAAATCGAACAGAAGCATTTCCTGCAGGTATTCCCGACCCGGCATTAACGGCGCGTTATCTAAAAACCCTAAAGCCTCATCCTCAGTGAACCCCACCTCAACCTGATCGCGCAAATCTTCAAGATCAGCCACCATTTTCAGCTCATGAACAAAAGAGTGCGAGAATTTACGCCAGAAATCAAGTGACGGCGAGAGCGTAATCTTTTGATTGCAAAAACCTAAATAAAAGAGCCAGTGCAAATTTTCCGAGGTTGAGTATAATGTAAAAATCTCGCCCTCAAGACCACCCGCCGCCGGACTCCCGGCAATG
>JAOZKP010000390.1 GCA_029935295.1 bacterium
ATTTACAGGATAGTTCTTGACATTAGAAAACAATTACTCTAGATGGGCAAGTACATATCAGTTCGCATTAAACGTAATCCATAACTGGATGCGCACAAAATAGGATAATACTCGAACGATGTTCAACTCCGCTTCCACCATTTTCTATTTTTGGTTTTATTTTAGCAAAGATAAGGAGAGGTGTGCCCAAAGCGTTTAGGAGTTAATAGCTCATACAAAACCAATAAAGCCGAGGGTCACTTGACCCCCGGCTTTTTTATTTCCAAAGGGCCGCGGGAGAAAGATTTCTCTTTGGCCCTTTTTTTATTGCAAAATAACGGCAACACTACTTTTACCAGGAGTAATACCATGACCAGACACACACATGACATCAATATCAGAAGCTTCGAGCCTCTGATCGACCCGGAAGTCCTGAAACAGGAGATGCCTTTAACCCCGGCTAGTGAGAAAACGGTTATTGAGGGTCGACGACAGATCGAAAATATTCTCGCGCATAAAGATCCACGCCTGTTAATGATTGTCGGCCCATGCTCAATCCATGACGAAAAAGCGGCGCTTGAATACGCGCAGCGACTGGTGGAGCTGCAAAAGGAAGTTGCCGAAAGCATGCTTCTGGTAATGCGAGTCTACTTTGAAAAGCCGAGAACCACCATCGGCTGGAAAGGGCTGATTAACGACCCGCATATGAACGGCAGCTGCGATATGAATGAAGGTCTGCGCCGGGCCCGGCGGATTCTACTTAAAATAACTGAAATGGGGCTGCCAACTGCCACTGAGGTTCTTGATCCGATCACCCCACAGTATCTTGCCGGCCTTGTCTGCTGGTCTGCAATCGGCGCCCGGACAACAGAATCACAGATTCATCGTGAAATGGCAAGCGGTCTCTCGATGCCGGTCGGTTTCAAAAACTGCACCGACGGCAGCCTCGACAAAGCCGTACACGCAATGGTTGCCTCGCAAACCCCGCAGAGTTTCATCGGCGTTGACCCCCACGGAAAAACCTGTATCGTTTCCACCAAAGGTAATCCCTGGACGCATATTGTTCTCCGGGGCGGTCAGCGACCCAACTACGATTCGGTCAGTATTGAAGAGGCTTGTCAGAAGTTAAGAGATACCGAACTCAGAGAATCAATTGTCGTCGACTGCTCGCACGGTAATTCCCGTAAAAAATTCTCGGAACAGGAACGAGTTTTAAAGAATATTATCAGCCAGCGCCTGGAAAATAATCCAGCCCTGATCGGCGTCATGTTGGAAAGCAATCTGGAAGAAGGCAACCAAACCTGTACAGTGGAAATGAGTAAATTGACTTACGGAGTGTCGGTGACTGATGCCTGTATCTCCTGGGGTACCACTGAAAAGTTACTGCTTTGCGCCGACAAACGGCTGCGCAATCTGACCCAGGCAACATAACCAAAGATAGAGGTAAAAACTTTGGAACTTGATAAATTAAGAGAAAACATTGATGCTCTTGACGGCAAAATTCTCGAGCTTATCAACCAGCGGCTGAAGCTAGCCCGCAGAATCGGTCGGGAAAAATCGAATCAAGGACTCGCAACCCTCAACAATGCCCGGGAAAGTCTGGTGCTACAGCGTCTCAATGCAATTAATCCGGGGCCGCTGACGCAGACAGCTTTGCAGTTGATCTTCAAAGAGATCATGGCCGCCGCCCGGGAACTGCAGAGTCAGCATAAGGTTGCATTTTTAGGACCGGAGGCCTCATTTACACATCTTGCGGCTCTGGGTCATTTCGGCGGGGAAACTGTTATGACACCGCAGACCAATGTGGCTGAGGTTTTTCAGGCAGTATTACAGGAGAAATGTCACTACGGTATGGTTCCGGTGGAAAATTCAATTGAAGGGGCGGTCAACCATACTTTAGATCTTTTTTATACCTCTGATCTAAAAATCTGCGCAGAGCGCTACCAGAAGATCTCTCACGACCTGCTGACAGCTGAAAAAATACCTCTGCAAAATATTAAAACCGTCTTTTCGCACGCGCAGGCATTTGCCCAGTGCCGTCAGTGGCTAAAAGAGAACCTGCCAGGAGCTATTTTGACTGAATGCGGCAGCACCGCTGAAGCCGCCCGCCGGGTGGCGATGCAGCGCGGTCAAACAGCGGCAATTGCCGGCCCGGCCGCGGCTGAACTTTACAACCTGACTCGAAACGCACAAAAGATTGAAGATCTGCCCGGAAACACGACCCGGTTTCTGGTTTTAGGGAAAGAGGACAGTCCGCCTTCCGGCAGTGATAAAACCTCAATTCTGTTCGTCACCCCACACTTGCCAGGGGCCCTGCATCAGGTCTTAACCCCGATGGCAGATTTTGGTGTCAACATGGTCAAACTCGAGTCAAGACCGGTTCGCAATGAAAAATGGAGCTATTTCTTTATCGCCGACTTCGAAGGACACCGTGAAAATGAAAAAGTTGCGGAAATGATTAAAGCAACGAAAAAGATCTGCCTCTTCATGAAAGTTTTAGGCTCTTACCCTCAGGGGTGACAATAAGAAAAGCTGGAACGCTTGAAGCCGGTTTTTTGTTTGTAACCTTGAGATGATAAAATGCTAAAGTTATAACTTTTCTAAGATTCGCTGAACATCTAAATTTGATGCTTTCGCGATTTACTTTGGATTTCACCCGCACCGTCTCGATTGGGGTTGTTGC
>JAOZKP010000391.1 GCA_029935295.1 bacterium
AGTGTATATTTCTAAAATTCAAGAAATGATGGAGAACCATTTTAGCTTAGAACAGCTTGGTACTAAAATCAGGCTAGGTATTGCCACCGGGAATAATGACGCCTTTATTATTGATGGCCAGAAAAAACAGGAATTCATAAGGAAAGACCCAAAAAATTTAGATTTAATAAAACCAATATTAAGAGGAAAAGATATAAGGCGTTATTCATATATTCAACCTGATTTATTTGTATTGTTAACAAAAAATGGGATTGATGTCAGAAATGATTATCCTGATATCTATAATTACCTTGAAAGCTTTGGGGAAAAGTTCCAGACCAGAGGGGCTAAGGGTAAACACTGGACAAACTTACGTGCGTGTGCTTTTCTTGATGATTTTAAAAAAGAAAAAATAATCTGGATAGAGTTGACAAATACTGGGAAATTTACACTATGTAATGATGAAAAATATTTACTGAATAGTGCATATTTTTTAATTTCTCCAGATGGAATTGAAACAAAATATTTGTTATCAATATTAAATTCAAAGGCAATAGGATTTTATATAAAAACTATTGCTGCAACAAGCGGGATGGGTACAATCCGTTGGATCAATAATTATGTTAAGGAATTCCCTATCCCAAAAATCCCTAAAGAAAATCAAGATGCATTTATCTTACTAGTAGATAGTATCTTGTATACTAAAAACAATAGAGTGGATCACAAAGTAGATTTATTTGATGCTGTAATCAATGGCCTGGTTTTCCAACTCTACTTCCCAGACCACATGAAAGAAAAACAAATTGACATCATGCAATTCGTCGAAAAAGACCTTGCAGAAGTCATGCAAGACCGTGATTTCGAACAACTACCAGACAGTGAAAAAGAAACCGTTATCAACCAGCTCCACGCCAAATGGTCACACCCGGACAGCGAAGTTCGTAACCGTATCAAACTTTTCGCCGTCCGCAGCCCCGACATCCTGAAACCTATTCTGGGATCAAAATAGGAGGGGTACAAATGACAAACAAGCTTACCATTAGAGATGAACTGACGGAATTTCTGCTCTACACCACTCCGGACGGCAAGGTGAAGGTGGAGATTTTTTTTCATAATGAGAACATCTGGCTCACCCAGAAACGGATGGCCGAGCTTTTTGGGGTTGGCGTCCCTGCTGTCTCCAAGCACCTGAAAAACATCTTTGCCTCAGGCGAGCTTGTTGAAGAGGCAGTTATTTCCATTTTGGAAACAACTGCCGAAGACTCCAAAAAATATAAAACCAAATATTACAACCTTGATGCCATAATTTCGGTGGGCTACCGGGTCAATTCCACCCAGGCCACCCGCTTTAGAATCTGGGCAACCGAACGTTTGAAGGAGTATATGCTCAAAGGCTTTATCCTTGATGATGAACGCCTTAAAAACGGACGCTATTTCGGCAAGGATTATTTTCGGGAACTGTTGGAAAGAGTCCGTTCGATCAGAGCCAGTGAACGGCGGATATATCAGCAGATCACTGATATCTTTGCTGAGTGCAGCATTGATTACGATCGAAAATCAGAAATATCCAAGACTTTCTATGCCGTCATCCAAAACAAGTTTCACTATGCCATTAGCGGTCAGACAGCGGCGGAAATAATCTACTCCAGCGCAGATAGTGGTAAAGAATTTATGGGTCTTGCCACCTGGAAAAACGCCCCGGACGGCAGGGTGTTAAAAACAGACACCCAGATTGCCAAAAATTATCTGCCGGAAAAAGAGATTAAAAGGCTGGAAAGAACCATAACCGGCTTTTTCGATTATATAGAAAACATCATTGAAAACCGGACATCCTTTATCATGGCAGAGTTTGCCGAAAGCGTTGATAAGTTCCTTTCCTTTAACGAGTACCGGATACTGCCTGGCAAGGGCAGGATCTCCCATAAAAAGGCCATGGAAAAAGCAGCGCTTGAATATGACGAATTCAATAAAACTCAAAAAATAGAGTCTGACTTTGATCGTGAAGTAAAAAAACTTTCCGCCCACAGAAAAGCAAAATGAGAAAAATATCCAGTATTAAAGTCAGCAATTTTAAAGCATTCCAGCAGGAACAGATTTTCGACCTGAAAGGCAAGCATATCCTTGCTTACGGCAATAATGGCTCCGGTAAATCGTCCCTGTTCTGGGAACTGTACACCCTGGCCCAAAGCAGTATTAAAGAAGATCCCCAAATTCAGAAATATTTTCGTTATTTCAGCGAGTCTGATAAAGAAACGTATCAAAGCCTGCGCAATGTCTTTACCGATGCAAACGAAGATTCATTTATTGAACTAACCACTGTGGATGAGCACTGCATTACAGAAACCAGTCGTAGAGACTTTGAAAAGCTATTCGTAAACAAAACATTGCCACTTGATCTGATCAATAAATTAAAAATAAATTTCAGCGAAGACAACTCTTTAACAGCTGATGAAAAGGATAAGTTAACCGAATTAAGGGATGCCATTTCAGGAGTGCAGAAATTAAAAGAGTATTTGGAGGCAGATATGATTACACTTAATTGCTCAATGAGTGACGAGATATGATAGCTGGCAAAACTATTGAGTTGAAAATATGAATAATCAAATAGAGATTTATCAAACCGCAGATAATCAAACTCAAGTGTCTGTGAAATTTGAAGATGACACGGTCTGGCTCAATC
>JAOZKP010000116.1 GCA_029935295.1 bacterium
CTAATCACAACTTTCGGCATTAATTCCTGCGTAATACGTACCACCTTTTTTCTTGTCCGTATACAGAGCAAAACCGGCTAAGCCTTGAGAAGAGTTGACCTCCACCCTGCCGGCCAGGGGAATGTTAGCACTGAACAGTGTCGACAAGAGATATTCTCCACTCCCGTATTTTGGAATAGTATAATTTTTGCTCCCCAACACAACTCCGGCCTTATTAACATATTGCAAAACAACCGAAGCAGCTTCTGCATGCGGGTTGCACACTAAAATTGTTGTATCCCAAATGTTATCCTGGGCAATATGGGGGACAACCAGACATAATGACAAGTCAGAAACAAATGGAATGTCAGCCATTAACATAGGTATGTTGGTACTCCCGATAAAAGCCAACCCGGACAACAGTTTATGTGAATTAACATGTATCCAACCACTGCTATTTACTTGTGGCGCTGTTGGGAAAGCATCTTGACCATACGCCGGAATGTCCCTGTTTTCAGTTGCCAACAGGTTACCAAATTTATCAAAAACTTTCACCTGAAACAAAACTTTATTATTATGGTCCACATTAGCCAAACCCAACCCTGTCCACATACCATTGCCGGATCTGAAATAGGGCAAATAATAGTTGTAGGGCCCGGGTATGTACTCCACCGGGCAAACAAGATCACTGCCATTACAATCCTGATCTATACCGTCACCGCAGATTTCGACTGCACCCGGATGAATACTATTATCGAAATCATTGCAATCACCCGCATTTTCGGAATAGCCGTCACCATCATTATCAATATCTTCCTGCCCGGGAGGATTGAAAGCACCCCGGCGAAAAACCACCCCATAATCAGCATCTCTGACATACCAGGCCGGCTCACCAACCGGTGAAAGCCCATTTTTAGATACCGATTGCTGCATAAGTGAGTGACCTGTATAAGTTGCGTTATCGGGGACAGAATATATAATTGAACTGTCATCACCATTATATCCGGGAACCGACCATGAACCTGCAACTTCGCCAACAACATCATGAGTGCCATTGATGAAATCGTAAGTTACAATGCTGGTTTTTCCGGTGACATTGTCAACCAGATCAAATACCATAGTATGGTCTCGAGTTTGACTGAGAGAAGGATAGCCTACATCATAGTTAGCATCAGGATATGGCTGAATAATGGGATAAATCATCCCAGATTGAATATCTAAGGTATAAATCCCCCAAACTCCTATCTTTTCCCCACTGCCAAACTCAAAGACGTTGAATGCATCATAAACCAGATAGCGGTTATCCAAGGTAAAATCCATGGAGTCGGCATAGAGAATGGTATTTAGGGATTCACCTTCAGTAGCCGGAGCATTAATTGAAAAAACATTTGTCTGTTGTCCCTCCGGTTTTCTTAAATCAACAACAACGATTTGATTGGTAGGCTCCCCGGCGGCATCCAATAAGACAACCCCATAGACATTGCCATCCGGTGACATAGCAACTGAATGGATGGTTCCGGCAAGATCAAGACAAGATTCGCAGGTAGCAGGGTTGGTAAGTTGAAAACATGCGTCAGCAATCGAATCAACAAAAAACGCCCGGTTTCCGTCTCCAGTAACAGAAGGTCTGGCTTGAGCCAAATCATAACAGGAAACCGGGGTACCAACTACCGGGTCGCCGAGATTTTGTTCATATCGAGCCAGGAAATAAGCATCCTCCATAGAATCGTAATAGACAAACAACGCAGAGTCATTGGCATTTACCGGCTTCGTCGGAACCGGGTCAGGGGTTGCGGTATTATCAAAAATCTCCACGGCATCGAAAGCCTCTTTAACCTTATTCACCTGAACTGAACTGGCACCAAAAATTTCCTCAGCAGAAGCAATGCAGGCCAGTCGCGCGTCAACAAACCGGGATTTCCGCACCAGATGGACTGTCTGAGCACGATAAAAAATCTTTGCTGCATCCTGTATCCCGATCGCGTTGTCAAGACCCTCTGCCAAAAGATAGAAGCAGTGTGCCACAATTGTCATATTGATATGCACCCCACCATTGTCATGTCCAACAAATTGCTCGAGCAGCGGATGGTTGTTAGAATAGAACTGGCTCATTTTGGCAGGGTAATAATAACCATCTGTAATCTCAATCGAAGAGGGATCTTTCAAACTGCGCTGAACCGGCTCTAACTTAGAGCTATGCAACCAGTCATTGGAACCGTATGTTCGCGCCTCAACCATTTCTCCAAAAATATCGGAAAAAGATTCATTAAGTGCACCGGACTGACCTTGGTACTCCAGATTGCACGAATAAGTGGTTACACCGTGAGTAAATTCATGGGCGACTACGTCAAGTGCTCCGGCATAAGGCTTAGCATCCCCAAAAAACAGAGCATTACTTTCGGAATTCCAGAAGGCGTTGTGAAAATCCTTTTTGACTCTGACAATCCCACTAATAGCTCCACCGTTACCGTCCAATGAAGAACGATTATGGCGTTCCTGAAAATAATCATAGGTCTCAGATAAATTATGGGTCAGGCTAACTGCCTCGGGCAACCAGCCGGAGGTTGAAGATTGGGAAGATACAAGATAGGCTTTATCATCACGATTTTCCATATCATAAATATTGATTACCCCCTGCGGATTAGATGCCTGGTCAAACATGGGCTTACTCTTGTCTGACATCTTGTAAACGTTACCTTCCTGCCAAAGAGTTAACTGCTGGTTATGACCAAACAGATCTGTTCCTGATCCGGCAACTACATTACTGCTGACCTGGTTATATGATGATAATATGGAGCCATTCAAAGCATCAACAATAACCAGCCAGTCGGCTTCAACTGAAAGGGAAAGCTCTACCTTCCAAGCCAAACGACAAGCTCGACTATCTTGAGCAAAAACAACCAATAGAGGATCATCGACTACTGCGGAACTTCCACCGGCAACTGCTTTCAGAGCAACGGCAACCGCTGCTTCAGCACTCCAAACAGGTTCAGTTACAAGTTTTCGCGGAGTCGGTACGAAAGCACCATCCACCAACTCGACGTTGCCGGACTGATCCAGATGAACATTAAGTTCTGCTGACCAAACCGGAATACCTTTAAAAACTTGTTCATAACGCAGATGACTGCGTTTCGAACGATCTTTTTTATACTTTTTCAATCTGAATTCTTCTTCAGGTTTTGCTATTTGCAGAAGACCACGTTTTGATCTTAAAAAACTTTTAGCGGTGGCTTCGTCTCTTTCCCGACCGGCAACCCCCATTCTTACCGCTTTTTCCAGGACTACACCCCTCTGTTTGTACTCTTTTTTGATTTTTATTTGTCGGGGTGTACCGATATGAGGTCTTATCGAGACGGCAAATTCTTCTGAAAACCGGTCTCTGAAATTATTTGCCCGGGTTTGACGCCGATTTCCCACAGACAAATGTGACGCCGAAGAGTTGCGCTCTCTTAATTTTAAACCTGGAAGTAACTCTTTTAAACGTCTCTCAATTTTAAGAGCTCTAGCATCCGGTGGATGTTCATTTCCGTTAACATTAGGGACGGCAAAATTATTTTGTGGTACAGGAGAAAATTTTACGACATCAACTACATCAACTTGAGCATTGATGCTTGTAATTGAAAACAGTGTGATGATTATCAGAAGTGAGAAAACTGAAAGAATGGATTTGTACATGAATTTCATCAGACGCCCTCCTTTGAAATGATATTGTCAGCCATAAATTTCTAAATCACACATTACTGTTTTATGCAACATTTCACAGGTATCAAACCCGATCACACGTTAATCTGCTGGAATCGTGCAGCCCAAGGGTTCAATATAGCAAGTCTTACCGTCTAGATCACCAACAGCGATAGAACCCCAAGTGGAGGAAAAGCGTTTGCGCTTATTACCGATATTTTCACATACAAATTCCTTTGCAGATTCAATTGACTCAAAATTTTTCCCCTTATAAAGACGTTTTTTCTGCAAATTTTTACGACTGATTCCTGCATACTTTTCCTGACAATACGGTTTAGGCTGTTTAAACATAGACACTGTCCCCACATGAATTCGGCCGGTTTTGTTATTTTTACCAAAGAGGTTAATCCACACAGCTATAGTATCATCTCCTTCCGAGTTAATCGCGGAGTTACCATCGGCATCTGCTGGAGAATCAGAATCTGCCAATTTATAAACAAATAATGCAATTTTTTCATCGTAATGATTCTTATCAACAATTTTCCCTTCATAAGGTAGCTGAGAATGAACTTTTCCGACTAAATCAGGATCGTCTGTCAACTTATCTTCCACAATTTCATCGACAACAAAACCTTTTTCTTGCAGAATCGACTGAGCCGATTTTACACTTTTTTCTAAAACATTTGGGACAATCAGCAAAGAGTGAACATCCGGAATCTCCATATTGGAAACCTGACTCATCGTCGGTGTTAAAGCCGCGACATAAGCAAGTTTTTTCTTAAAATACCCTTCATATCTGCCACCAGACTTAACCATACGCAGCGCCAGAATTGGATCCTGCATCGTCAGACAAGCATGAACATAAAGATAGTCGAGACCGAAATGAGCTCGATCTCTAATCCTTTTCATTGTCTGCAACATTCTCTGGTTAGGGAAATTGCTGGCTACAGGCAATTTATAAATGCCTTTTTCCTGCAAAGCAGTCAGGGCCATTGCTTTGATATTTCCATAATTTATCGGATATTTTTTATAATCTGAAATCATCCCGGGTTCACCGTGGCTGACCCACACCAAAGCTCCGACCCGGGGATTAACAAGCACCTCATTTAATTTATCTTTTGTAGCATGAAGATCAATATTGATACTTCTATGTGCATATCCAGCCGCTTCAAGGGCCTGCCGGGCTTGCTTTACAATTTCTAAAGACCAGGCAATGGCCAAAGCTCCCGGGGGGATAGTCTCCCAACCCTCATACATATGACGGCTAAGCCACTCAAATAACCAAGCTTGCGCTGATGTAACATCACCAACCATTATCCAGGCTTGATTTTTATCTGGGTTTACTGGTGGGATATTGAGCTGAGGGTCCTGATAGAAGCCATTATGGCCCCAGAAATCACTGGCCACCTTAATTTCATCTGGTTGCTCCGATGAAGTTACCCCTTCACCCGTAATCTGTTCTTTTTGGACTTGTGGGTCAACCTGTACAAACCCCTTACCAACATCACTGTCACTACCACCAACAACCCATTTCGCACCCACATTTGACGGCATATTTAAACATAAACAAACCAAAAAAACCCAGCAACTCTTTCTCAAAAATATTTTCATCATAGACTGTTGGTTCATTTGTTCCTCCGCAGACAAATCTTTGCAATCATATGAGTGCAAAACCAGAAAAAAAGAAACGCTGCAAAGCTACAACAACTTTTTACGTCGCCTACTTCATAACCTCTTTTAATTTCTTGATAACATTCCGATTCAGGGTCTGGGCACAGTAGGTACCGCCGCGGCTGGAGCCGGCGCCGTCTTCCCAGGTAGTCAGGGATTTGCCGTGACTATCGAGCAGGTTATATTTCAGATCAAGCGAGGATGAACCCGCACCAAAACCAACGAAAGCCCGGGCGGCCCGGTTGCCGGCTTTGAACTTGGCAACATCTATAATAAGCAAATGCCCTGAACCTTTAAAATCTTTCCGGTCCTTAATTAATTTTGCCTTAAACCCGGCTCTTTTCAGTTGTTTAATAATATCCCGATCCATCCATTTACCAACCCGCTTCAGCTCTACCACTTGATCATGCGTCAGGTTACTGGTATCACCACGCAAAGACAGGACCGACATCTCGCCAGACAAACCGGCAGCAACACTTACACCGGCCACAGCAAAGGTAACAAACAGCAACAGAGCACAAAATAAAATTAGTTTCTTAGACAAAGCAATTCTCCATAAAAATTAAAGGTTTAATATGATTTTTGGCGCTGTGTACGCTTAAGGAAGGGCAAAGATAGAGAGAATGCCATCTCTTGTCAACCTCAAACTGAAAAAGTAAATGTTTACTCCGGCCGACAGTAGATGTCGTCCGGCTGCCGGGGCAGACAGTGGACATGCTCGGCAGCGACCAAGATTTCAACCTGACTGCCGACATTAAGGTTCTGTTCTACAACCCGACGATTAGAAGCAAACACCAGTAAACGCGCACCCCGATTCATTAATTCAATCAGAACTGTAGCTCCACTCTGAGGAAGGATCTGAGATATTCGATATCCCGAGATGATATTGTCAGTTGTCTGCGCCGATTCTGCGGCGACCGGATCATCAGATATGGAAGATATCGGCGACGCCGGGGCTGTTTCATCCACAAAACTGAAATGTTCGGGCCGGATACAGACCCAAACATCTTGACTGGCAACTTGACAAGATGTTGACAAAAGCAGACTTCCCGCCACCTCGACCAGGGCTTGTCCAGCTTCTAAATGCTCTTGAATCCGGCCCGGCAGGATATTTCTGGTAGCGGTAAAATGAGCGACAAAACGCGAAACCGGACGGGCAAAAATCTCTTCCGGCGGCCCGGTCTGGATGACCCGTCCCTGATCGACAACCATAATCTGATCCCCCATAAAACGGGCTTCATTATGATCATGGGTGACGTAGAGCATCGTCACCCGATATTTTTTTTGGATCTTTTTCATGAGCATAACCAGTCGTTCACGACTGGCGGCATCAAGAGCGGAGAGCGGTTCATCGAGAAGCAGTATTTCCGGTCGTAAAACCATACAACGGGCGAGAGCGACACGCTGCTGCTGACCGCCGGAAAGTTCCGCCGGAAAACGGCTGAGCAGATGATCAATTTTGAGTTCCGCCGCCACAAGTTTAAGCCAGCGCTTCTGCTCCGTGGTCGGTGCCTGCCGAGATTTAAGACCAAAAAGAATATTTTCTGCAGCAGTCATATGCGGGAAAAGGGCATAATCCTGAAAGACAAAGCCGATCTTCCGGGCTTGCGGGGTAAGTTGACTTAAATCTTCTCCGCCAAAAATAATTTTCCCCGATTGATTTCCAATCAATCCCGCAACCACTTCCAGCAATTTACTCTTTCCGGCCCCGGAATTACCGAGAATTACCAGAACCTGACCGATCGGCACCTCGAAACTTATCTGTTCCAGGATTAAATTGCGTTCAATCGCAAGTGAAACATTTTCGAGGATCAAAGCCATCTCAACGCTTCTCCCCGATAAAATTAACCAGCAACAGGATCATGAATGAGAGCAGTACCAGCAATAAAGAAAGACCATCAGCTACGCCGGCATCCCCCCCCATCGCTTTGACATAAATCATAATCGGGATCGTTTTGAGACGCCCGGCAACCATCATTGTTGCCCCGAATTCACCCAGTGCCCGGGCAAAAGCGGTAATCACGCCGGCCACGAGTACCGGTCGCGAAAGCGGCAACAGAACCTTGATAAATGTTGTATACTCATCCGCCCCTAAAGAGTGACTGGCTTTCACCAGAGAGCCCGGCACCTGCTGGAAAGCTGAACTTGCCGCCTGCATCATCAGGGGCATGACGACAAAAAACTGAGCTAAAACCAGAGCCGTTAAGGTAAACATGATCTGCACGGAAAAGGTGTGATAAAGGGGAGCTCCAATCAGGCCGTAACGGCCGAATGCCAGCAGCAGCATATAGCCGGCAGCGGAAGGCGGCAGCACCAGAGGCAAGGAAAAGAAGGTTTTTAACCAGCGGCTGCCGGTTTGTTTATGAAAGGTAAAGTAGTAACCGAGAACTGTACCGACAACAGCAGCCAGACCGGTTGCCGCCAAAGCCGTGAGTAGACTAGTACCGACAACCGCCAGAACCTGATAATTTAGCAGGGCGGAAAAGCCATCCGCAACCGTAAACGATTTTAGCAGGGCGACGAAAGGCGACCCAAAAAAGAGCCCGGCGACCAGCACGATCACGGTTACCAGGGCAGAAAAGCGCGATACCTTCAAAACTTGTTGGACTCGTAAAAAATCATGGTTTACCTATCCCGACAACCAGATCATTACGCATAAAAATTTGCGAATTTTCTGCCAACCCGAGCTGTTCAAGTTTGGCAATATAGGCAGGAGATGCTGACAGGAAGATATCTGCGCCATAGGAGCCTTGTGCCCCCTGCTCAATCTTCTGATAAAGTTTTCCTGAACCGGCAAACTCACACACTATTTTAACCCCTTGCCGATCCTGGTAGATTTTTGCTAAATCGCTCAAGACATCATAAAAAACTGCCGCCGCAAAAATCGTCAGTTTTACTTCTGAATTTACGAAAGATAAAGATTTTGCGGAAGTGTCAGCTGCAGCAACGGCCGGCGGTGGTGGTTTAAATCCGTACTCAAGCCAAATATTTCGCTGACCGGCTTCTTTCAGCCAACCCATAAAATCAAGGGCAGCTTCGGGAAAAGCGGTTCCCTTGATCCGGGCCAGAGAATACTCGGGAGAAACCGCAAAAGCTGAGGGAATCTCAATTATGGCTATTTTTTCCACCGCCGCCAAAGCATCACTGCGGTAGAAAAATCCGGCATCAATTTCCCGCTGAAGCAGCTTATTCAACAAAGCCCGCACATGCGCTTCATGGGTTACAATATTACCGGTAATGGCGGCAGCCGCCACCATATCAGATGATCTCAGCTTGGCAATAACATCAAGCGCATAACGACCCGCCGGACCCAAATCCGGGTCGACAATCCCGACCCTAACACCTTTGGCCGTCAGGTCATTGAACTTCACCAGAGCCGGTTTGTGTACGGATACCGGTCCCTGACAGGCACAACAAAAGAGAACCAGCAACAAAAGTCCGGCTCCAACCAAAAAATCCCGCAAAACCCGCAATCTCCT
>JAOZKP010000392.1 GCA_029935295.1 bacterium
ATTTAAAACAGTTCATAAGTCCATAGTTTAAGACTGGAAACTTAGGAATTGTTACTGTTTTCGGGCTGAGGTGAATTTGTTCTGAGTTTATTGATAAGATAGTTCATCTTTTTCAGGTTGGAATCGAAGAGGTCGTATTGTTTCTGGTGCTGGATGATCAGATACTCCAGAATGTTACCCTGATTAGCGAGTTTTTCCAAAGCCGCATCCCGATCTATCAGCGCTGAAAAATGAGACTCAATTTCTGTAAGTCTTTTTTCTATGGATTTTATTCTGGACGTTTCCTGAGGAAGAGCGCCGTCCTTTACTGTTAATGTTTCTTTTAATGTTTCCTTAGGTTGCGAAGAGACAATTGACAACTCTTCGACTGCCTCATAGACCAAATCTTCACTGATTTCATGCTCTTCTTCAACAAAAGATGTAAGCATCAGAAAATCGCAGATGACATTTATCAGTCGAGGGCCGCCGGAACTGAACTCATAAATCAAATCAATCACATTGGAACTAAGAATCAGGGCTTCCCGGTTGCCGGCAATTTCGAGGCGGTGATAAATATAATCTTTAGTCTCTTCTCGACTCAATGGACCGAGATGACAGCTGATGCTTATTCTCTGACGCAACTGCCGCAGGCTTGGTTGAGAAATCATCTGCCGAAGCTCAGGCTGACCGACCAAAATGATTTGCAAAAGCTTAAAACTGTCAAACTCAAGATTGGAAAGCAGGCGAATCTCTTCCAGGGATTCCTGAGATAGATTTTGAGCTTCATCAATAATAACGATGGGTCGCTGACCTTTACTATTCTCTTCAACCAGGAAATCATTTAGATCTCTAAGTAACGCAACCTTGTCTTTGCTTTCAACTTCCAAGCCGAAATCTTCATTTATCATTGCCAGCAACTGAGCGGTTTCAACCTGGGTATTAAAAACCATTGCCATCGTGGTTTTCGGCCCCAAATCTTTTATAATATTGCGTAACAGTGTAGTTTTGCCGGAACCGACTTCACCGGTAAGCAGAGTAAAACCCGCCCGCTCCTGAATACCATACTGAAGGTAGCTGAGAGCTTTTTTATGACCTTTACTCAGAAAGAGAAACTTCGGATTGGGAAGAAGTTCAAAAGGTTTTTCAGTGAGATTAAAAAAGACAGTATACATAAGGAGATTCAGAATTCTCTGTTCAAGATTCAGAGTTTTAAGCTCTCAGCCCAGGGTTCAAAGCTTTCAGTTACTGTTAACGGAGGAAACAGTTTGCCATGAAAAAAGAAGGCCAAGGACAATTCATTCAGAATTCAGAACCGCCCTTGACCTAGGTCTTTTCACATAAATTAAACTAAAAGCTTTGACCTTGAACTTCGAACTAACTTATTAAAACATACTTTCTTGTACAATCACATAATCGCCGGGGCTTACGGAAACATTTTGCTTGATATCTTTACCTTTCAAAAGATCTTCAATGTCAACCGTTAGCTGTTTCCCATCCCGGCGCATTATGACAACTTTAGACTGCTTGGCAAATTCTTCAAAGCCGCCGGCAGCGAGAATTGCATCGAGCACCTTCATGCCATGAATATAGGAAACTGCCTGCGGGTTGGTAACGGCGCCGACTACATATACCTTGTTAACTTCATTGGCCGGGATATGGAGAATGTCGTTGGCTTTCAGTGCAACGTCCTGACTCAAATCACCATCCATAAAAAGAGGGTAGAAATTTGTCAGCAACTTGGTTCCATTACGAGAAAGATAAGCATTCGTTAAATCAGTTTCCCGTATATTATCAAGCTGACAAAGAAGTTTAAAAAGTGTAGTTTTCCCCGGCAATGAAATCACTCCGGAACCTACTCCGCCACCGGAAATAAAGATTTTGTTATTAGTTATTTGCGTAACACTTAAAGTGACAATTGGTCTTTTGATAAATTTTTTGATTACTTCTTCTAGCTTCTTACTCAACTGTTGCGGCGTCAAGCCCTCAGCCACAACCTCACCAACTGCCGGCAAAGTCATTTTACCGTCGGGACGTACCGGGGTTTCAACACTAAACTCTGGTGAGCCCCAAACTGATACCTGTAAAACATCTCCGGCGCCGATAATATAATCATCCGCCAATACTGACCCAGCAAAAACAAACCCAAGAAATGATATGAATAAAAATAAAACAATAACTACTCTTTTTGAATATGTGAACATAGTACCCTTATTACTACATTTAGTTTTAGGCCCTGAACCTTAAAACTGTTTCTTACCTTCCCTTACCAAAGAGGACAACCTCAACTGTTTTCAGCATGATTTTCATGTCAAGAAATATAGAGAAGTTTTTGACGTAATAAAGATCGTATTTCAGCTTCATCATGGAATCTTCAACTGAGGCCCCGTAAGGATAACATACTTGCGCCCAGCCGGTAACCCCGGGTTTCAAAGCATGACGCTTACTGTAATATGGGATTTCCTTTTCCAGGTCAACTACAAATTCAGGGCGTTCGGGACGGGGACCGACGAAAGCCATATCACCCATAAAAACGTTAAAGAGCTGTGGGATTTCATCAAGCCGCGTTTTACGAAGGAAATTACCGACCCGGGTAATTCGTGGGTCGTTTTCACCGGCCCAGACAGCGCCACTGGCAGCTTCAGCATCATGGCGCATACTGCGAAATTTGTAGAT
>JAOZKP010000117.1 GCA_029935295.1 bacterium
CAGTTTTCTTGGTGTCTTTTGGTTCAACTCAGAAAGTTTAGTTAGTATTTAATCCTTCTACTCAATAGTTTCTTTAAAAAAAACATAGGGCTTAACAATTATACCTAAAAACAGGCCGCCGCTTTTTTCCCATATCGCCACCTGTTTCAGAGTCGGTTGTGTCAAATCACTGTTTTCGAGCCAGGATTTGACCTTTGCGGTCCGGTCTTCGGCGACCGCAATCGCGACTTCTACCAGATCGAGCTCTGCGGCTACCCGAAAAAGAACTTTGCGTTTTTCGTGCGGCCGGAGCCAGGACCAGCTCACCGTTCCGATCTCTTCTTTGAACTTATCTGCCAGTAAAATACCCTTTTCCAGATCACTATTATCAGCCAACTTTAGACTCCACCAATTTTTGCGAATTGCGCCGCATCTGCTGCCAGCCTTCCGAACTGATTCCGGCCCCCAGCGCAATTTTTTCTGCCATTTGCAAACTCATCAGATCACCCGGTGTATGGGCATCATTATTGAGCATAAGTTCAGCTCCGGCCGGGGCGGCGATTTTCGCAACATGACCATTAGCCAAAGCGTGCCCGGGCCGGGTGGTAATTTCGAGATAAACCCGATTCTGCGCGGCCATCTCCGCCTCCTCCGCTGTAATCAGGCCGGGATGAGCCAAGATATCACAGCCGGCCGCAATTGCCGCCCGGTTGGTTCCGGGAGCCACCGGCTCAACCAAAGTCTCACCGTGGACAACAACGATCTTTGCCCCGAGATCACGGGCCTTTTTGACCCCGTCACCAATCAGAGCCGGCGGAATATGCGTAAGCTCCACTCCCGGCAAAAGTACCATTGCCATCTCATCGGCAATTGCCCGACAAAGAGATATCAGCCGCGGCAGAACAAAATCGAGGTTGGAGAAATCGACATGATCTGTAAAAGCCAACGCTTTATAGTTCAACGCCTGTGCCCGCCGGGCAAGCTCCGCCGGCACCAGCACCCCGTCACTGAAAATTGTATGTGTATGCAAATCAATCATGGTTTTTCCTTCACTTTAATCTTTTAACGAGACTTAATTTTTTCAGCTAATATCATCCAAACCCGGGCACCGAGATAGCCGCCGGCGCCGTCGGCTAAGAGATCCATCCACGAAAATTCGCGGTTCGGCACATAATATTGATGAATCTCATCACTTAAACCGTAAATCAGGGCGGCACTCAAAACCCAGATAAGATGTTTAACATATTCCGCCTCAGGCTCTAAATAACGCAGCAGGCGCAGCAGCAAAAAACCGAACCCGGCATACTCCAACAGATGGGCAACCTTATCCGGGATTGCGACCGGACTGACGCTGGCAAGATCACTCTGGGCTGACAAACTGAAAATCAGCAGACAGTAAAAAAGAAACGGTGCCAGATAAAACCAGGCAAACCGCTTCTGCTGAAGTTTTTCCAACACTGACATCAGCTTATAACCTCACCTTTTAAAGAGTGTTTCAAAGCCGTCACAATCTTGACTTGGAAAAAATCTCCAGCCTGGGTTCCGGCCGGGGCTAAGAAATTAACAATCCGATTCTCCGGGGTGCGGCCGCTCCACTCGCCGGCGCCGCGCTTACTTGAACCCGTAACCAGAACCTCGGAGACTCGGCCCACCTGGGCGTCAAGAATCTCCTGACTGATCTCATCCTGCCGCGCCTGACACCGGGCCAGACGATCGCGTTTCTCACCATCTGGTACTATATCAACAAATTCTGCGGCCCGGGTGCCGGGGCGAATTGAATACTTAAATGAATAGATCTGGTCATAACGAACCCGATCCAACATAGCTAAAGTCTTTTGAAAATCAGACGCACTCTCTCCCGGAAAACCGACTATAATATCGGTTGTCAAAGCGATATCGGGAACAGCTGAGCGTAATTTATCCACCTTTGCCAGATAATCCGCCACGCTATAACCGCGCCCCATCTTTTGCAATACCGCATCGCTTCCGGCCTGCAGCGGCAGATGAAGATAGGGTGAGAGCTTCGGCAGAGTCGCAAAGGCGGAAATCACCGCATCCGACATATCCTTCGGGTGCGATGTCGTAAAACGAATTCTCTCAATCCCTTCTACTTCGTGAACTTTTGCCAGGAGCTCGGCAAAACCGATCTCTCCTGTCTCTTTAAGGCCATAAGAGTTGACATTCTGACCTAAAAGCATCACCTCTTTGATCCCGGCCCGGGCCAGGCGGCGCACCTCTTCAATAATTTTTGCATGCGGCCGGCTGTATTCACGGCCACGGACATAGGGAACGATGCAATAACTGCAGAAATTATCACAACCCTGCATAATTGTCACCATCGCATTTATCGTTCCCGGTGCCGGCAGCGGCATCACTTCAAGTCCGCCGGGCCGCTCCTGAAAATCGGTAACTGCCACTGATTTTCGAACAGATTTCCGTGATTGGCGAATTTTTGTAACCAATTCCGGCAGACTATCAAGCTGATGCGTACCGAAAACAATATCAAGCCCCGGACAACGCTTAATCAGCTTGTCACCCCACTGCTGGGCGACGCAGCCGCCAACCGCAATTACCAGTTCAGGACGATTACTTTTCAGAGGGATATAGCGGCCTAAAGCACTGAAAATTTTAAGTTCAGGTTTTTCGCGGACGCTGCAGGTATTAATAACAATCAGGTCAGCTTCTTGGCTCACAGTCGTCGGCTGATAACCCTGCTCGGCAAAGAGATAGTTAATCTTACTCGAATCGCTGACATTCATCTGACAGCCGTAGGTCTCCAAAAAAATCTTCAAATACTCCACTCCCACTTCTGCAGAGGCTCAATCGCCTTGTAATTAGTCAGATCAAGATGAATCGGTGTGATCGAAACATAACCGGCTGCAACCAGGGCCGCATCAGTACCTTCAAGATCATCACATTTAAGAACCTCGCCGCCAATCCAGTAATAGGGCCGGCCGCGCGGATCACGATTTTCACAGACAACATCGGAGTAGGTTCTTTTCCCCTGTCGGGTCACGCGGAACCCGGAAAGCTCATCCCAGGGCAGATCCGGCACATTTACGTTGAGCAAAGTATCTGCCGGCAATCCTGACACCAGTACTTTTTCAGCGATCTCGCGGACTACCCGGGCAGCCGTATCGAAATAGAAATCACTTTTGTATTCAAGTGATATTGCAATCGCCGGAACCCCCAACAAGGTCGCCTCAAAGGCCGCCGCGACAGTGCCGGAATAAGTAATGTCATCACCCAGATTACCGCCGCGATTAATCCCGGAAATCACCAGATCGGGCGGCTGCTGCCGCATAATATGATTGACTCCTAAAAAAACACAATCAGTCGGTGTACCATCGACCGCGTAATATCCCGGAGAGCGTTCTTTAATCCGCAAAGGGTTAAGCAGAGTCAAAGAATGGCTGCTCGCACTCTGCTCCCGATCCGGGGCCACCACGGTCAGGTCACCAACCCCGGCAAGGCCGACAATAAGTGATTTTATACCCCGGGCATAGATGCCGTCGTCGTTGGTAATTAAGATTTTTGTCTGCATATATTTTTTAATAATCGTTTAATTTTTCAGCGTCAAGCAAAAGCGCATCCTGCAGCCCGAAAGTGACAACTCTTTTTTACTATTAAAGCATAAGAAGGTTGCAATCAAACATCTGAACCAGTATAAAAGAGAAGATGCAATCAACAAATATCTACTCAGTCATACAGGTAATTTTTTGATGAATAAGACAAATATAAATCATAAATTTTTATTTTTATTAACTTTAATTTTACTGCTGGCCATACCGTTTCCTGCCCGGGCGGTTGAACTTAGTCAGGTTTCAGGTGAACTGACCGACGCTGCAAACGGCCCGCTGATTGCTGTCATCCTACCGTTAAGCGGACCATTTGTTGAATATGGTGAAATCCTGAAAAAAGGCTATGAACAAGGATTTTCTGACACAACGGGAACGACGGCCCCGCAGTACCGGGTAAAATATCTTGACAGCCAGGCAAATCCGGAAACCGCCCGAAATCTTATAAACCTGCTCAGCAGTGAAGGTGAAGTCGCAATTGCTACCGGCACCCCGCTGAATGCAACTGCCTGGACTGTCAGCCGCGCCTGCGAGAAAAACAGTCTTCCCTACCTGATTGTCGGTGCCGATCAGGACAACCTGATTAATAAGAAAAGCGTCTCTACTTTTCGCCTGACCCCTAAGCATTCGGCACTCAAGCAAATGCTCACCAGATTCATCGCCGCCCAGGAACCTGACATCAAGTCTATGGGTATTATCTACGACAACTCAATTTGTGCTACAAAAAAAGCCCGTAAGCTGCGGGCATTATGTGCAGCAAAGAACATTGATCTTTCAATCTGGAAACAGTGGCAAACATACAGCAATAACCGTGACAACTTTTACGATCTACTCAATGTCGTCAAAGAACGTCAACCCGAGATCCTCTTTTTGGTTGCTAACCCGACTCTTACAAATCGACTCTGGCAGCAGGGGCACCGACTCGAAATAACGCCGGAGGCGACTATTGCCATCCCGACCGGCACGCTTACGACAACCCCGGAAGTTGCCGCGGCCGCCGGCAAACAAAACTCACCCGCGAGCCGGCTGATTTACGCTGCGCCATGGGTAAATCCCGGGAACAATTTAGCTGACGGAGAAAATGTCAGCACCGCAGACAACCCGCTTGCAGCAGCAGGGTCAGCGGCGGCGGCAGTGATTATTAACTGCCTCAAAAAGAGTCTTAATCTAACCGCAGAAGAGATCAGCAAAAGTATGGAAGCAACCAGGATAGACACAGTTTACGGCACCGTTGACTTCACAACAGAACAATCAGGACATCAGAACCCGGCACCATGGTATCTTTGCCGCAACAACGAAAACGGTCAAACCGAAGTAGTTTTCCCGGCTCCAGAAAAAAATGAAGCAAAATAAGAAAAGGGTACAACATTAATATGCCGTACCCTTTTCTTAAAGCTAAAAACCTTCTCTTTATCCGTTCAGGATATCAGCCATTTCCGGCAAAATTGTCGGCAGTTCATCAATCAACTTTTTAACGGCATTGACGGAATTATCAAACATTGCCTGTTCTTCAGCATTGAGTTCAAATTCAATAATACTTTCGACACCGGCGGCACCAAGGACACAAGGCACGCCAACGTAATAGTTTTCAACGCCGAATTCGCCTTTAAGCAGGGCACAAACCGGCAGAACCCGTTTCTGATCCCGAAGAATCGCCTCAGCCATTGCAATTGCTGAAGACGCCGGGCTGTAGAAAGCGGAACCATTGCCGAGCAATTTGACAACTTCGCCACCCGCCATTTTTGTCCGTTCAACCATCGCCGCCATCACTTCCTGCGCCTTGGCCACATCACCATATTTACGGACCAGCTGTTCCATTACCGGAATCCCGTTAACATTGGCATAACGAACAATCGGCACCATCGTATCACCATGGCCGCCTAAGACCATAGCATTGACGTCACGGGCCGAAACTCCAAGTTCCCAGGCGATAAACGAACAAAAACGGTTAGAGTCAAGCACTCCCGCCTGACCGATAACCCGTTTCGCCGGAAATCCGGTAACTTTCTGACACAGAGTCACCATCGCATCTAGCGGGTTGGAAATAATAATAACAAACGCCTCCGGGGCATGCTCTTTAATACCTTCAGAAACCTGTTTCATAATTTTCGAGTTAATTCCAAGAAGATCATCGCGGCTCATACCAGGCTTGCGCGGGAGGCCGGCGGTGACGATAACAATATCGGAGCCGGCAATATCGGTGTAACTGTTGGTTCCTTTCAAATCAACGTCAAACTGATCAATCCGGGCAACCTCGGCCAGATCCAGCATCTTCCCCTGGGGCAGACCTTCAACAATATCAAACAATACCACATCACCAAGTTCTCTCTGAGCACATAACTGCGCCAGGACTCCACCAATCTGACCACCACCGATCAACGAAATTTTAGCTCTTTTCATTTCAACTTCCCCCACTTTAAAATATTCTGATCATTCAACTAAATTCGGCCAAACTGCTTCCAAATAATATAACTATCCTTAAATCAATGTATACAGTATGCAAATTCACCCTAAAAGTCAAGAAAAACTTAAAAGATAAAATTGACTTCCAATGATAAATACACTAGTGCACAACCGACTGGCAAGGTTTAATAGAACTGAAAATATAAACGTACTATCCATCGAAGGGAAATATGGAATATCCAAAAGCAAAGATCACCCGGCTTTTAATTGGATATTTTGAGGATGACAACCGCCGGATAGAACATGCCTTCGCCGTACTTAAAGAAGCCGAGCTCCTGCAAATAAAAAGCGACACGGCTTATGATGATGAAATTGTAATCGCCGCGGCTCTGCTCCACGATATCGGCATTAAAATTTCAGAAGAAAAACTTGGCTACAACAACGGCAAAACCCAGGAAGAATTCGGCCCGCCGGCAGCCGAAGAGCTTCTTAAAAGTATCGATTTTCCACTTGCAAAGATCGCAATAGTAAAGAATATTATCTCAAATCACCACTCACCCTCTAAATATGATTACCCGGAACTTGAACTTTTGAAAAAAGCTGACCGGATTGTCAATAAAAATGAGTCATAAAAGGTTTTGCTGATTGACTTCTTTCTCTGTGTTCTCTAGAGAGCGGAGCGAACAAGTGGTGAATATGTTTTTCGTGTTTACACTGAACAGTTACAATTTTTCAAAACGAGATTAAACTTGGAGAGAGACAATGACGGAAAAGAGTAAAGGAAGTGCTTTAATTCTCGGTATCTTCATTCTTTGCGGTTTGGCGGCGTTAGGTTACTTGCTTGGCGGTGCGGCATTAAAGGTTAAATCAATGGAGCGCAGTGTCAAAGTTAAGGGTTTGTCTGAGCGTGAATTTCCGGCTGATATTGTGATCTGGCCGATTCAGTTTATCGTTGCTGATAATGATCTGCAGAATATCTATAAAACTCTGGAACAGAATACTTCTGATATCCGCACTTTTCTCACCGATCATAAGATAAATGCCGCAGACATATCGAGCAATCCTCCGGCAATTACTGATAAATCAGCGCAAAGATACGGCAACTCAGCTCCAGCTCAGTTTCGCTACACTGCTGTACAGACGGTAACCGTATATTCAAAGAATATTAAGACCGTACGGACAGCAATGGGTGATTTAGCCGAACTCGGCAAGAAAGGAATCGCTTTCAACCGCGAGGACTACGAAGCCCGGCCTGAATATATATTTACCCGACTTAATGAAATCAAACCGGAGATGATTGAAGAAGCAACCCGCAAAGCCCGAGATGTTGCCCTGAAATTTGCCCAGGACTCAAACAGCAAACTCGGCAAAATAAAACGTGCCTCACAAGGCCAATTCAGCATTAATGCGCGAGATAAAAGCACCCCGTACATGAAACGCATCCGGGTGGTCTCAACCGTTGAATATTACTTATCGGATTAAGCAACTTAAATGATGAAATCAAACAAACCTCGAATTATTGTTGTTGGCGGCGGTGCAGCCGGCATGATGGCGGCCGGAATTGCGGCCAAGACCGGAGCCCGGGTTCTACTGCTTGAAAAAATGAAACAGCCCGGCCGCAAACTCGCAATCACCGGCAAAGGCCGCTGTAACTTAACCAATATTTGTGAGATCAGAGAGTTTATTGAACATTTCGGTAAGACCGGCAGATTTTTACGCCAGGCTCTGCATCGTTTCAGCAACCAGGATTTAATTAATTTTTTCAACGATAACGGGCTGGAAACGGTGACCGAACGCGGCGGCCGGGTCTTTCCCTTAAGCGGTAAGGCTCCGGACGTTGTTAAGGCAATGCGTGACTGGCTGCAAAAATGCGGTGTCACAATTCGCCTGAACAGTCCGATTGACAGTCTATTACTTGAAAATGGGAAAATCTCCGGAGTTACAGTTGCCGGTGAAGAGTTCCCGGCAGCAGCGGTTATCCTGGCTACCGGCGGAGCGTCCTACCCGAAAACCGGCTCTACAGGTGACGGTTACCGCCTGGCCGAAAGTGTCGGGCACAATATTACACATTGCCAACCGGCTCTGGTGCCATTGATCTGCTCTGAAACGGCTACAAGTCAGGCCGCAGGTTTAACCCTGCACAATGTCAGCGTGCGCCTGTTTATCAATCAGAAAAAGGTACGGGATATTTTCGGTGAGATTATGTTTACTGAAGATGGTGTCAGCGGCCCGACGGCCCTGACTTTAAGCGGAAGTGTAGTAACAGCCCTTAAGAAAGGCGATGAGGTTGAACTTTCGGTTGATTTAAAACCGGCTCTGGATGAGAAAAAACTCGACAGCCGCCTGATCCGGGATTTTCACAAACGCGGTAAGGAGAGTCTTACCTCAATTCTGCGAGGTTTAATCCCTAAAGAGTTGATCACATCCTGTCTCCAGATGACCGGCATTGATCCCGACCGTCAGGGACATCATATTACCACGCAGGAGCGCAAACAACTCCGACAATGGTTCAAGGAACTGCGGTTACCGGTTACCGGCCACAGACCTTTAAGTGAAGCGATAATTACTGCCGGCGGTGTTGATTTGCGGGAAATTGACCCTAAGACCATGGCTTCAAAACTTGCAAAAAACCTCTTCATTGCCGGTGAACTTCTGGATCTTCAGGCTGATACCGGCGGCTACAACTTACAGGCGGCCTTTTCAACCGGATATCTGGCCGGGACTGCGGCGGCAGCAGAGATACTGGCTTAGTAAATTCACAAAAACTTGTAAATGGCCCAATTTCATTCCTAAGGACTCGTTCATCAATAACCTCTACATCTTGCTTGTCTTTTTT
>JAOZKP010000118.1 GCA_029935295.1 bacterium
TGTCCCGCATCGAGATAAAACGTGTTACTTTATGATTATGTGGCCGCCACAGCGGCCTGGGACCCTATTCACCAACATCAATACTCTCAACCTGACATTCTGCCTCGCCCCGGTTAAACCGCAGGCGCAGTTTTTCACCAACAACCAGATCTGAACTCCGACTGACTACTTTATGATCATCGATTTTTTCCACAACTGAATAACCGCGGGCAAGTACCGCCAGGGGACTGCCCGCATTAAGGCGATCACTGCAACCGGAAAGCCGCTGCCGGTTTTCAGCCAGACGATAATTGATTGACTGTTTTAAGCGCTGACCCTGACGTTCAATTTCCGGCAATAGAGATTTAATTCTAATAACCGGTGAGTTCTGCTTCAGCTGGTGTTCACAGGTTTCAAGATTCAGCCGCATCAGCCGCAGACGCGAAAGCATCGCCGTCCGGAAACGAACCTGCAATTCGGCAAACAGCCGGCTTTTTTCAGCGACAATGGCTGCACCATTTTCAAGCCCTAAAGTTAACATCTCGAGCCGGCGCCGCTCGTGAATAAGGCGATGCCGGCCGACCTGCCACAGCCGCTGCCGCAGATGATGCAGACGCTCAACCATGTCGCTGCGATTGGCAATTACAAGTTCCGCTGCGGCGGATGGCGTCGGCGCTCTGACATCCGCCGCAAAATCAGCGATTGTAAAATCAATTTCATGACCGACGGCACTGATCAGTGGAATTTTGCCGGCGGCAATCGCATAAGCCACCCGCTCATCATTGAAAGGCATTAGATCTTCGTAGGAACCGCCGCCGCGGGCCAGGATAATCGTATCTACCCGCTCCTGCCAGTGATAATTAACAAATTCCAGAGCAGCAACGATCTCTCCCGCCGCCCGCTCGCCCTGAACCGTGACCGGCACAATTATAATTTCAACCCCGGCAAACCGGCGCCTGACAACCTGCAGGATATCCTGAACCGCAGCCCCGGTGGCAGAGGTGATCAGAGCCAGACACCGTGGCAATTCAGGTATTTTCTTTTTGCGGCTGGCCTGAAATAGTCCCTCTCTCTCCAGCTTCTCTTTTAAGGCGGCAAAAGCCCGCCAGAGTTCTCCCATCCCCTTTAGTTCAAGGGTTGAAACAATCACCTGATATTCCCCGCGCGGCTCATAAAGGCTGATCCGGCCGTTGCACAATACCTGGTCACCCGCCTGCGGCTGATAACGCAGTGCCTGCCGCTGCCGGCGAAAAAGCACAGCTTTCACCTGTGAAAATTCATCTTTCAAGGTGAAATAGCAGTGCCCGGAAGCCGGAGTTCGCAGGGTTGATATTTCACCCTCAATCCAGACTGGAGTGAAATTATCTTCCAAAATCAAACGGATATCGCTATTAAGCTGAGAAACACTGTAGACGTGCTTATTCTCAGTAAAGTCTTCATCAATCTCAGCTTCATCCTGCCAGAATTCGTCAGGAAGCCCTAGTGTAGTCATCCGATACCTGTCGGTCTAAATAGTGTTAGCAAAAAAAGTAAGTGCCCTTATCATCTCTATCGAAATTTCTGATCAAATTTTTGCAAGCATCTTAAAGATTTAACCTATCGCCTTAAATGAGTCAAGTCAGCATTTTTATATTTTTGTAATTTGCATTGCCAGGTTCCAGACAGAGCTCGCAAAACGGTTATTTTTCTTGAATTTTTCAACCGTCCCTGTTAACATGTAGAACTTTGTATAAATATCAAATAACCTTGAAATGACAAAGGCTGTTTGATTTCGATTATTCCGGACATACTAACAGGTAAAAGTTTTCCGAATAATCGCAGAATTACTCATCCTGACAACACATTTAATTTAAGTGAGTCTTATATATGTTCAATTCATTTTTGGGACTTTTCTCAAGTGATTTAGCAATCGACCTTGGCACTGCCAATACTCTGGTTTATGTCAACGGCAAGGGCATCGTCATTGATGAACCATCGGTAGTTGCCGTCCAAAGCAACCCGAACGGTACCAAGAAAGTCCTCGCAGTCGGTACTGAAGCGAAACTTATGCTCGGCCGAACCCCGGGCAATATCGTTGCTATCCGACCCATGAAAGATGGTGTAATTGCCGACTTTGAAGTCACCGAAGCGATGCTGCGCCACTTCATCACTAAGGTTCATAAACGTAAAAAATGGGTGCGGCCGCGGACGGTTATCTGCGTCCCTTCCGGCATCACTCAGGTTGAACGCCGGGCCGTTAAAGAGTCGGCCGAATCCGCCGGCGCCCGGGAAGTCTATCTCATCGAAGAACCGATGGCAGCTGGCATCGGTGCGGGTTTGCCGATAACTGAGCCCACCGGCAATATGGTGGTTGACATCGGCGGCGGCACCACCGAGGTTGCGGTCATATCGCTGGCGGGAATTGTTTTTTCCCGCTCGGTCCGGGTCGGTGGTGACAAAATCGATGAATCCATCATCCAATATATCCGCCGTAAGTACAATATGCTGATCGGCGAACGCATGGCCGAAGAGATCAAGATAAGAATTGGCGCCGCGGCTCCGCTGGAAGAGCCGGAAATCATGATTATCAAAGGTCGGGATACTGTTGCCGGTGTACCCCAGACCCTGGAAATTAATTCTGAAGAGATTCGCGAAGCTTTAACCGAGCCCGTCAATGCAATTCTTGATGCCGTACGCGTTGCCCTGGAACGAACCCCGCCGGAACTAGCAGCTGACATTGTTGATAAAGGTATTATGCTGACCGGCGGCGGCGCCCTGTTGCGCAATCTTGACTCTTTGATGCGTCATGAAACCGGACTGCCGATTACCGTAGTCGAAGACCCCTTAACCTGCGTCGTCCGCGGCTCCGGCATGGTCCTTGACAATCTCGCCCTTTTGCGGGAAGTAACCCAGTGCGAATAACCAGCAACGAACATTATTATGCCTGTTTTAAGTCGCCGATTACCATGGCTGTTTAGCCTGGCCCTGATCTTTATTTTTCTGACACTCTGCGTCAATTACGGTCTGCGCAGCGGCGGCAGCCTGTTCGCCATTGCTGAACGTTCGGCCCTGACAATGACCTACCCCCTGCAGAAAAGCATTGATTTCGTTTTTACTCTCAGCAGTGATTTTTTGGACAGATATATTAAGCTTGTCGACGTCAAAGAAAGAAATCACAAACTTAAGGCTGATAATGACTTATTGAAATTCCAGATCGAGCAACTAAAAGAGACCCAGAATGAAAACCGCCGCCTGCACCAACTCTTAAATTTCAAAAAGCAGCATGAAATCCTAAATCAGGGCATTGCCGCCCATGTCATCGGCCGGCAGACCAGCCCGCTTTCACATATCCTGGTCATCGATTGCGGCAGCAATCAGAATCTTGACCTCAATAACCCGGCCTTCACCCTGGGTGGAGTTGTCGGCCGAATTATCGCCTGCGGCCCCCAATCTGCAAAAGTTTTACTTTTAATTGATCGCAACAGCGCTTGCGATGTCATTATTCAGCGCAATCGCATTCGCGGAGTCCTTCAGGGAACCGGCACCAACCTCTGCCGCCTGGCCTACCTCCAACGAACCGCTGATGTGAAAGTCGGTGATAAACTTATCACTTCCGGACTTGACAGCATTTTCCCTAAGGGGATAACCGTCGGCACAGTGATCACTGTGTCTGATGAGAGTGACGGTTTAATCAAGAAAATTCAGGTTCGACCTGAATTTGATCCTGACACCATTGAAGAGGTTTATGTAATCCCATCCCTCGCCACTGCCGCAGCGGACAATCAAGCACAATTGACGACAACTTCGCAAACTACCGGCGAATGAGTACACTCTCCCTTTTTTTCCCACTCTATTTTACGCTTGCAGCACTTTTTTTGACCGCCATCGAAACTACCTTGTTTCCACATCTAGGAGTGCCTTCTGTCTGCACCCCCGACCTTAACCTTGCACTTATCACTTTCCTGGCATCCTGTTCCCTCGGCTGGCGCTCTTTCCTCGCCGCATTAGGTGTAGCTTTTGCCAGCTCGCTCTACAGCAGTTCACCCGGGATTATCCAACCGGGAATTATGCTTTTTATTTTTTTTACCGGGAGCCGTCTCAATCAGACGATTTTCATGAATAACATACTGCCGCAGGCTGTTTTTGCAGGTTCGGGTAAGCTTGTCATGACTGTTTTTTTAGGTTTGCTGGCAGCCCCTTCACCGCCGTTCAGTACAACTGTTATCGGCGCCTTCGGGTGCGCCTTAACGACAGCCCTTTTTACTTTACCGATTCTCGCTTACTTAAATATGCTTCAGGAACGTTTTCGACCGGTAAACCCTGACAGCATTGTTTTATAAATTAAGAGCTGCACAACTTAAATGACCAATGTAAATAACAGTAAAAAAAGTAAGCGTGAACAGATCGTCAGCAATGCCCGGATTATAATTTTCATTATAACGGTTATTGTTGCCAGTATCACTTTAAGGCTCTGGTACCTGCAGATTGTCAAAGGGGAATATTACAGCCGAAAATCGCATGACAACCGGATCAGGAACCGTAGAATAAGGGCGTTGAGAGGAATTATCACAGACCGCAACGGTAAAATTCTGGCTGACAACTCCTTAGGCTTCAACCTCCAGATAATCCCCGAGAATATTACCAGAGATAATATCGATGAACTGGCCGGTATAATCGCCAACCAGGTTAAAGACCTGGACAGTGCGACAATCGTGGAACTCTACTCTAAATGTTCAGCTTACACCCGGCATCGGCCCCTGACCCTGAAAAAAAATCTGAGTACCGACGAACTCGCCCGGCTCGAAGCCCGCAAATATGAACTCCCTGGAGTAATAATTGAGACTGAACCTTTAAGAGATTACCCTTACGACGAAGTCTGTTCCCATATCATCGGTTATCTCGGTTTTATCAATGAACGTGAATTACAGCTTGAAGCCTACAGCAGTTATGCCCGCGATGATCTCGTCGGCCGCACCGGCATCGAATCCCGCTACCAGAATAGACTGCGCGGCCAGGACGGCCTGCGGCAGGTCGTTGTCAACGCCCGCGGACGGGAACTTGAAGCCTTCACCGTAAAACCCGCAACTTCCGGTAACAGCCTGCAGTTAACTGTCGACATCGATCTTCAGGAGTTCGCCTTTACCGCTATGGGCGATCAAGTCGGCAGTATTGTCGCTATTGATCCGAACAATGGTGAGGTTCTCGCCTTAATCAGCACTCCATCATTCTCAAACAATCTTTTCTCAACCAGAATTCGCAGTGAAGACTGGAAAAGAATTAATGGTGATCCGCTACACCCCCTGCAAAACCGCTCCATTCAGGGATGCTATCCTCCAGGATCAACGATTAAACCTCTAATTGCCGCAGTCTCCCTGACCGACCAACTCATCGACGTCAATACTGAATTTTTCTGCGGTGGGTCTCTGACTCTCGGCCGTACCAATTTCCGCTGCTGGAACCGCTATGGCCATGGAAAAGTCAAGCTTAGCAGATCAATCCGAGAATCCTGTGATGTCTATTATTACAATCTTGCGACCCGGGTTTCGATCGACAGAATTGCTGCCTTCGGCAATAAATTTGGCCTTGGCCTTAAAAGCGGCATTGAACTGCCCGGTGAACGCTACGGATTGATGCCGAGTTCATCGTGGAAGTTGAAAAATGTTCATGATCAATGGTATACCGGTGACACTCTCTCAGTCTGTATCGGCCAGGGCTATCTGACGGCAACCCCGCTCCAGATTGCGGCCATGTATTCAATCTTTGCCAATGCCGGCACCTATTTCAGGCCCCATCTCGTAAAAACGAATGGTTTAAGTCGCAGTGACAGCCCCGACCCGGCAGAGCCATCAATCAATTACAACGGAGTCAAAATTGATATGCGGGATAAAGATATGCAGGCGATTCGCAAAGCTCTCTGGATGGTAGTCAATAATCGGCGCGGCACCGGCTATAAATCCCGTTTAACTACAAAAAAGTGGCAGATGGCCGGCAAAACGGGTACCGCTCAAGTTGTTAAACAGGATCTTAAAACCTTAAAAAAGGTTTCAGAAACTCCCTGGCGTTTCCGCGACCATGCCTGGTTTGCCGCATTTGCCCCTTTTACCGACCCCAAAATAGCGGTTGCAGTCATGGTTGAACATGGTGGCCACGGCGGCTCGACCGCGGCTCCGATTGCACGTCAGGTCATTGAATTTTATTTAAATAAAACAGACAGCTCACAGCAATGAAACTATCCCAACACAACCGCCATCGGCCAAACCTGATAAATCCCGCCAATGAAGAGAGTTTTACGGGCGAAACCCGGAGCTTTCTCAGTGAACCCAATTTAGAACGCAACCGCCTTGACGGTTTTGACTATCTCACCTGCATCCTCACTGTTATCCTGATCGGTTTTGGAGTTATCACTATTTACAGCGCTACCTACAACCCCGAAGCCGGAACCTGGCTGACCGGCTTTTGCCGCCGGCAGCTTATCTGGGTGGGAATCGCTTCGGGACTGGGAGCTATCCTCTTTATTTTTCATTACAATATCTTCTATCAGCTTGCCTACCCGCTCTACGGTATCGGCATCATATTGTTAATCGCAGTTGAAGTTGCGGGCAGCACGCACATGGGCGCAACCCGCTGGCTCTCGCTCGGCAGCATCAATGTTCAGCCCTCGGAATTTGCCAAAATAACGGTCATTCTCGCTCTCGCCCGCTACCTGAGTGACCGGCGTCTGCCGCCGCCTTACAACCTGAAAGAGCTCATCCCTCCGGCCATCATTATTGCCCTGCCAACCATCCTGATATTAAAACAACCGGATCTCGGCACCGCCATGCTGATCATTCTAATCTCCGGAGTTATTATATTTGTTGCCGGAATTACCCGGGGAACGCTGGTGACTATCGGCATTACTGCCGTCAGCACCGCAATAATCGGCTGGCAGTTTCTGCACGACTATCAGAGACAAAGAATCCTGACATTTTTAGACCCCGAAAAAGATCCGTTGGGCTCAGGCTACCATATTGCTCAATCCAAGATTGCCATCGGCGCCGGTAAACTCTTCGGCAAAGGCTTCCTTAAAGGAACCCAGAACAGTCTCCATTTTTTACCGGAACAGCATACCGATTTCATCTTTGCCGCCTATGCCGAACAGTGGGGATTTTTAGGGGTCTTAATCCTGCTGGCGCTCTATTTTACATTTCTTTTGCGTGCTATCCATATCGCCACTGAAGCCCGTGACAGTTTCGGCAGCTATCTCGCCACCGGCATTGCCGCAATCTTCTTCTGGCAGGTGACCATCAATATCGGTATGGTCTCCGGCCTGATGCCGGTCGTCGGCATCCCTCTGCCACTCTTCAGTTACGGCGGCACCTCGATGCTGACCTCAATGATTCTTATAAGTATTCTCTTAAATATTCATTACCGGAGAAAGGCGTAAATAAAAATGGCCAATAAAAAGAGTAAAACCTCATTTTTCTGCACCACCTGTGGCTACCAGAGTGCAAAGTGGATGGGCAAATGTCCGGCCTGTAACGAATGGGAAACGATGCGTGAGGCCCCGGATGAAAATGATTCTGAAAATGACCACAAAACCCCGGAGATGATTCTGACAATCAGTGAACTTGGAAATGAGACCAGGCCGCTGCCTTTAAGTCAAATTGACGAGAGTGAACAACCCCGGCAGGAGACCGGTATTGGCGAGTTTGACCGGGTTTTAGGCGGCGGCGTGGTTACCGGTTCAGTGGTTTTAGTCGGCGGCGACCCCGGCATCGGCAAATCGACCCTGCTTTTGCAGATCCTTGATCGTTTGAGCACCCCCAAATCAACCACACTCTATGTCTCCGGCGAAGAGTCTCCGGGACAAAGCAAAATGCGCAGCCAGCGCATGGGCATCGACAATGACAATCTCTATTTTCTTTCAGCTTCGAGCTGTGAGGAGATCATCAAACATTTTCGTAAACTTAAACCTAAAGCCTTGGTGATAGACTCAATTCAGACCTGTCACAGCCCGGAAGTGAAATCTCCCCCCGGCTCGACCAGCCAGGTACGCCAGACTGCAGCCCACCTGGTAAAAATCGCCAAACTCACCAACACGCCGACGTTCATCATCGGCCATGTCACCAAGGACGGCGCCATCGCCGGCCCGAAACTCCTCGAACATATGGTCGATACCGTCCTCTATTTTGAATCCGACACCCAATATCCGTATCGCATCCTGCGGGCAGTCAAAAATCGTTTCGGCTCAACCAATGAAATCGGCGTTTTCGAGATGACCGGCCGCGGCCTGATCGGGGTTGACAGCCCTTCAAGTATCTTCCTCAATGAACGCCCCATAAGTCTTGCCGGCTCGCTGGTCAGTGCCACGATTGAAGGTTCCCGCCCGATCCTGACCGAAATTCAAGCCCTGGTCAGCAGTGCCGTCTCCGGCGGCATCCCGCGGCGCACGACATTGGGCATTGATCGTAACCGGGCCGCATTAATGATCGCGATCATGGAAAAACGCCTGCGGCTTGATTTCAGCGGCAAGGATATTTTCCTGAATATCGTCGGCGGCCTCAAGGTCATTGAACCGGCCATCGATCTGGCCCTGATTGCCGCCATCCTCTCAAGCCATCTCGACCAATCGATTCCAACCACCACCTTGGTCATTGGTGAAGTCGGTCTGACCGGCGAAATCCGCCGGGTCAATATGATCGATCAGCGCCTGAGTGAAGCCCTAAAATTCGGCTTCAAAAAAATCATCGTTCCGAAAGGCAACCTCTCCACCCAGAACACCGCCAAATCAAATCTGAAAGAGATCGCGACCCTGCAGGAGCTCGCCGCATCACTTTTTTCTTAATGACC
>JAOZKP010000007.1:0-3395 GCA_029935295.1 bacterium
TTATGAATTTATTTAAAATAAAATACTCGATTTTAGTAGTGTCTTTGTTGGTCCTTTTCTCCATTAGTTCGTTTGCGGTTGCGTCCGGAGAATTTGTTGTTACTGTGGAAAACGGTTATGAGATTTTTCTGGTTCCGGAAAAGCCTGAGGCGGGACAGGCTCTGGTGGTTGCTTTCCGACCGGTCTCGGGAAATGATATGCAACCTGAGCAATTTTCAGGGATGACTTTTCAGCAGAGAACTTTTCAGCTTGAACCGGTAGATGGTGGTTGGCGGGGAGTTGCGGCCGTACCGCTGGGAACAAAATCGGGAACCTATAAACTTGTAATAAGGTCCCGGACGGGAACCCGGCTGGTTTTGCCGGTCGTAGTTGCTAGTCATGACTATGGGGAACAGCGTTTGACCGTTAATAAGGAGATGGCAACTCCGATGCGGCCGGAGAATCTGAAAAAAATTAAACAGGATCGCCATGATCTGAAAATTGCCTACGGTTCTTCTGAAGCCCGGATTTTATTGAGTGAGAAATTGGTGCCGCCGTTAACTTCTGAACTTACTTCAACATTTGGTACCCGGAGATTTCTGAATAATAAACCCAAATCGCCGCATGGCGGTGTAGATTATAAGGCTAAAATCGGCGTCTCGATTCGGGCGGCGGCTAAAGGCCGGGTGGCTTTGTCGGAGGAGCTTTATTATAGCGGTAAAATCGTTATTATTGATCATGGTTTGAGTGTTTTTACATTATACATGCATTTAAGTGAGATCGATTGTCAGCCTGGTGATTCGATTGTCGCCGGGCAAATTATCGGTAAGTCGGGTAAAAGCGGCCGGGTGACCGGGCCGCACCTGCATTTTGGCGTTAAAATCGCCGGGGTCTTTGTTGATCCATTGCGTTTTGTTGATGACAGCAGACATCTGCTGGAGATTCCGTGGGAGGTTGGAAATGGCCAAGGTAAGTTTTGAAAATTCAATGAAAAAGCTGGAGACTGTTGTCAGTAAGCTCGAAGGCGACGAAGTTTCATTAGAGGAGTCTTTAAAACTCTTTGAGGAGGGCGTGAAATTGATGCGGTTTTGCCATTTGCGCCTTAATGAAATTGAGGAAAAAGTACAGATCCTGGTTGCCGATGAGAGTGAATCCGGTGGTTATCTTGAGGAGTTTAATGGATGAACCCTGTCCTTAAAAATTGTTTTGATATCTATTTGCCGCCGGTTAACTTGTATTTGCAGAGCTTGTCATTTACTGATGATCTCCAAAAATGCCTGGCTCCGTCTCTGGAAAAAGCCATGCATTACAGTGTTGATGCCAAAGGAAAACGTTTACGGCCGCTATTGACGATTATGGCTTATCGTTTAGTTGCCGATGACTGGCAGCGGACGCTGCCGGTAGCGGCAGCTTACGAACTAGTGCATACCTATTCTTTGATTCATGATGATCTGCCGGCAATGGATGACGATGATTGGCGTCGCGGGGAGCCGACCAACCATAAAGTTTTTGGTGAAGCTCTGGCAATTCTCGCTGGAGACGCACTTTTGACCGAGGCTTTTCGCCTGCTTACGGAAGAGGTTGCTGCGGAGTCTGCAGTAATTGTTAAACTGGTTGCAACTTTGGCACAGGTTGCCGGATGCAATGGCATGGTTGGCGGACAGGTTATCGATATTTTAAGTGAAGGGGCGACTGCTGACCAAAACAGGGATTCTTTGATTGAACTTCTGGAAACTTTACACCGGCGCAAAACCGGGGCGATGATTACCGGTGCGCTTTTGGCCGGGGCTGATCTCGCCGGGGCTGATAATAAATTGCGTTTGCGATTGGAAAAATTTGGTCAGTCGATTGGGTTAGCTTTTCAGGTGGCCGATGATATTCTCGATGAGGTTGGCGATCAGGCGAATCTGGGTAAGGATGTCGGTTCTGACCGGGAGCTTAATAAATTGACATTTGTCTCACTCTTTGGTCTTGAGGCCTCACGGCAGAAACTCTGTGATCTCCATCGTGAGGCACTTTTACAGATTGAACCACTAGGTGAAAAAGCGGCCGAGCTGAAAGCTCTGGCTGATTATATAGTTGCCAGGGATCGTTGAAATGGGATGTGTACATATAGTTGGGTGTGGTAAATTTGGTCAGCGGGCCCTTGAGTTTTACGCATCGGAAATGCCAGAGCAGAATTTAGTTTTGGTTGATGCTGAGAATGAGAATTTAACAGCAGCCGCAGATCTTCTGGATAAATCCGGGGTGAAATTTTCAACCAGTACACAGGATGCGGTTGCCTATCTTGTCGGCCTGCTTAAAGATGAAGAACGCTTTCGTGATGACTGGATTATCCCGACAGTCCCGCTTCATTTAGCTTTTGCGGTGTTGACTGAAGTTACTGGCCGGCGGCGGTTGCAATGGCTGCGTAAACCGGTGCTGCCGAATCTGTTTTCGGGTGAACGGGATGAAATTTACAGCTCTTTGGCAGATTTTCTCTGCCCGGCAAATTGTCCGCAGCCGCGACGTTACTGTTTTTATACAAAAGTTAAGCGGCGCGTATCACTGCTGCGGCGGCTTGCAGATCTTGATTATCAGGTTGCGGGGGAAAAATTGCCTTCCATAATTTTGCCGAGTACCCAGATTGGGCCCGGCCTCGGCGGTTTCCCGCTGCGGCGTTTGCTGCGGATAGTTGATTTTGTTCAGAAAAGGTGTTCGGGAGCGCTGCTTTTCAGTACCGCCTGCCGTTGTCATGGAGTCACAAATATTCTTGCAGCCGAAAAACAGGTTCCAAATGACTGAAAAAGTAAAAATTCTTATATGAAAAAACGGGAAACATTGAAAACGCGGCGTTTGCGGGTAGAAGAGATTACCCTTAATTTGTCGCGTCTTTATCCGAATATTACCTGCGGACTCATCTATAATAACCCGTTGGAACTTCTGGTGGCGGTTATTCTGTCAGCTCAATGTACGGATGTTCGGGTCAATAAAATTACACCGGCACTTTTTAACAGTTTTCCGGATGTTAAAGCTTTTGCGGCTGCGGACCGCAGCCAACTGGAAGCGGCAATTCAGAGTACCGGTTTTTTTCGTAACAAAGCCAAAAATATTCAGCTCTGTTGCCAGCAGCTTTTAAACTTGTACGCCGGTCAAATTCCCTGCTCATTGTCGGAGCTGGTCAAGCTTCCCGGAATTGGACGTAAGACTGCCAATGTTGTTTTGGGGGAGATTTATGGTGTACAGGGAGTGGTTGTTGATACTCATGTCAAACGGATCAGCCGGTTGTTGGCTCTAACTAAAAGTGAAGATCCAGTTAAGATTGAGCAGGATTTAATGAAGGTGGTTCCGCAAATGGGCTGGAATCTTTTTTCACAACTGCTTATCTATCACGGCCGCAATCTTTGTCCCGCCCGCCGCCCCTGGTGTGAACGCTG
>JAOZKP010000007.1:3495-24901 GCA_029935295.1 bacterium
GGTTAATGCTTGATTTTGAAATTACGGAAATTTTAAGTCCGAATTACAATTATCGTCCGGTCGGCACCATAATTGACCTGGTGGTGATTCATGCAATCTCACTGCCTCCGGGGAAATTCGGGAGCGGACGGGTACTCGATTTTTTTACTAACAGACTCGATTTTTCCGCAGATCCCTATTTTTCAGAGCTTAAAGAAATAAAGGTTTCAGCCCACTATTTCATTGAGCGTTCGGGTCGGGTTGTTCGTTTTGTCGCGGATGAACATCGGGCCTGGCACGCCGGGGTCAGCAGTTTTTCCGGGCGCGGCAATTGTAATGATTACTCGCTTGGTATTGAGCTTGAAGGTGATGACTTTACGCCATTTACTGAGATTCAGTACCTTAATTTGAATACCCTGCTGGCAGAGCTGAAATCCCAATATCCGGCGATATCTGACCGCAGGATTGTCGGTCATTCTCATATTGCGCCGCAGCGTAAAAGTGATCCCGGCCCTTTTTTTGATTGGTTTAGAGTCGGAGGCGGCCCGTGAACGATAAAGATTTCAGTCAGCTGCTTATGGTCGGGGTTATTGGTGAGGAGCTGAGTGCTTATGAAAAGGCTGTTTTTAATCGCTATCCTCCCGGCGGAGTGATTCTATTTGCGAGAAACTGTGTCAATCCTGATAAAACCAGATTGCTGATCGATGAACTCCAGAAAATTTCACTGGCGGCCAGTGGTTTGCCGTTAGTTGTGGCAATTGATCAGGAGGGGGGCCGGGTACGACGTTTGCAGGCCGGTTTTCCTGATTTCCCCGGAGCGGCGGTTTTGGGTGCTGGAAATGATTTGTCAAAAACCCGTTTAAGCGCTGCAGATCTGGCCCGGGCGCTGCTGCATATTGGTATCAATTGTAATCTGGCGCCGGTTGCGGATCTGTTCAAGGAGGGTAGTCAGGTTCTCTCCGGCCGCTGTTTCGGTTCGGAACCGGATTTGGTTGGCCGTCAGGTTGCAGCTTATATTGAAAGTTTACAGGAAAATGGGGTTGCTGCCTGCGTTAAGCACTTTCCCGGTCATGGAACCGTCGTCGATGACAGCCACACAATGTTGCCGGTTTCGCCTTTGCCTCGTCCAGAGCTGAAACCGCATCTTGAACCGTTTATCAGGGCTGTTAATGCCGGAGTTAAACTGATGATGGCAGCGCATATTAAGTTTCCGCAGATAGATTCGCATACAGTTCCATTTTCGGCACTTTTTCTGCAGGAGATTGTGCGGCTGGAGTTAGGTTTCAGCGGAGTATTGCTCTCTGATGATCTGGATATGGCCGCGGTCGCCGACCGGCCTCTGGCCGAGGTTATGGTTGCCGGTCTTGAAGCGGGTCTGGATATGGCTTTGTGGGGGAGAAATCTTAAACCGGTTACAGATCCGGCCTCGGTTTGCGCTGACTTCTGCCGGCAAATGCGGACACATTTTTCTGCTGATTCAGATTGCCTGCAGGCAAAAATAGCGCGGGTACGGCGATTGCGTCAGGGATTTTTTCAGAATGGTTAAACTTGGTTTAGAGAATTTTATAGCGGCGGGGAAAAAGTTTCCTGTCGCTACCCGGGCCGCATTTTTGACGCATCAGGCGGCGGTTGATAGGCATGGAACAACCTCTCTCGAACGAATCCGCCGGTCATTTCCGGGTCTGCTCAGTGCTGTCTGGAGTCCGCAGCACGGTTTCTATGGTGACCGACAGGCGAATATGATTGCCTCGGACGATTTTTCGGACCCACTTTCAGGTCTTCCGGTTTATAGTCTTTATGGCGAAAATCGTGAACCTGCACCTGAGATGTTTGCTGATATAGATCTGCTTCTGGTTGACCTTGTTGATGTCGGCTGCCGGGTTTATACTTACATCTGGACCCTTTTTCTCGTACTTAAAGCGGCGGCGACTGCGGGCGTTAAGGTTATAGTTTTTGATCGTCCCAACCCTTTGGGCGGAGAGATGGTTGAAGGCAATATTCTGCGGGATGGATATACTTCATTTGTGGGCCTGCACCCGCTGCCGATGCGTCACGGGCTGACCATTGGTGAACTGGCCCTTTTTTTTAAGCGGGAAGCCGCTATCGAAGTTGAGCTTGAAATTGCGGTTATGAGTGGGTGGTACCGGCGGTTGTCTTTCGCGGAAACAGCTCTTTTCTGGGTGTTACCATCGCCGAATATGCCGACTCCGGTTACGGCTTTAGTCTATCCCGGACAGGTTCTGCTGGAAGGAACCAATATCTCTGAAGGTCGGGGCACGACTCTGCCCTTCGAACTGTGCGGAGCGCCGTTTATTGATCCCCGGTTTTTATTGTCTGAAATCAGCAAAGATGCACTGGCGGGGCTTTTCCTGCGGCCGACCTGGTTTACACCGACCTTTGATAAGTGGGCCGGTGAACTTTGCGGCGGTTTTCAACTGCATGTAGTTGATCGGTTGAAATTTTCACCTTATTATTTTACATTGTCCCTGCTACAAGCAATAATCAAACTCTATTCCGATAAATTTTTCTGGCTTGACCCGCCTTACGAATATGAGTATAAAATAATGCCGATTGATATACTGACCGGTGATCCAGTAGTTCGTCAGTGTCTTGAAAGTGGAGGTGAACTTAAGCAGTTAAATGCTTCCTGGGATTCGGAGCTGGAAGTTTTTTTTGAAAAGTGCAGAGATTTACAGCTTTATAAATAATATTTAGAGATAAATCTGGTTTAGAAAATTTGAAAAGAGGAGAGGAAATGGGTAATCAACGGAGAGTTAATGCAATTTTGTTGTTGGCAGTCATAAGTTTTGTTCTTGCGGGCTGCGCTACTTGTACGAGTTATGAAACCGGGGCCCGGGTAACTCCGGCTTTCAGTTCTGTTGCTGGTAACCGGATATATATTCATCCGCCCAAGGATAAAACCTTGTCTGGCTGGATGGAGGCTGATATCGCTGCGGAGCTTGCTCAGTTAGGTTTTACAGTTACAGGTGATCCGAATAATTGTGATATTATTGCTTACTACTCATATTCATATGACTGGGATCAGCCCAAATATGTGCGTGATTTTATGGTTGTTTTTAAACCATATCCCGGAGATCAGCCGGAACTCTTAGCCTCAGCCAGCTGCTATCATCGCTGTTCTTCTTCTTTCCTGCCTCGGGAAGGGCGGGAAGTTCATGAAGCTTTTGCGGCTCTGCATAAGCAACTGCATTAAAACGGAACTTCAGCTAGATCTCACAATAAGTTGGATATTGAACATGATTTGGGTTAAAGGGATTATGCCATAAGGTGGCATAATCCCTTTTTTTTGGCTAAGGACTCGTTCATCAATAACCTTTACATCTTGCTTGTCTTTTTTGACATACTCTGCGTTGGGCAAACAGTTACATAGTTCAACTATGCGCTTGTTTGCCCGCCTTGATTATGACAAAAAATCCTACGCAATATTGTAAAGTTTATTTCTTCACAACTCCTAAGTCAGTGGTTCACCTTTGAGGCTGATAACAATTTCGTTTACCGGCGGGGTTTTTCCGGCTCGCTTCAGGGCATTCTTTACCGCGTTCGGCATGCCGGAACAGCAGGGAACTTCCATTATAACAATGGTGACACTTTTCATGTCATTCTTGGTGAAAATCTCAGTGAAACGTTCTTCGTAGTCAGGCAGGTCATCAAACTTGGGACAGCCCATCATAACTATTCGGTCGGCCAGCAGGTTCTGGTGTAAAGAAGCGTAGGCGACGGCAGCGCAGTCAGCGAGAATCAGAATATTGGCATCTTTCAGAAATGGCGCATGCGCCGGAATTAGACGGATCTGCACCGGCCAGTGACCCAGTGCCGAAGCGGCAGCAGGTGCGTCATTTGCAGACTGCAGGTTGCCGGGACTTGAACTTGTCAAAGTCTGCATCTGGGTTGATGGGCAACCGCATGCTAATGTATCAGCGCCTGTATGGGGTTGTTCACCACCACCGCAGCCGCAACTCTCTTCAGAGGTTTTGTTTTTAAGATATTCTTCAACCGCATCAGGGTCAAAGTCATCAGCCATTCTCTCTTCGATTGAGATTGCCCCCTGTGGGCAGTCGCCTAAACATGCCCCCAGACCGTCACAATATTTTTCAGCAACAACTCGCGCTTTTCCATCAATAATCTGAATTGCGCCCTCATCACAGGAGGGGACGCATTGGCCGCAACCGTCACATAACTCTTCATCAATCTTGATTATCTTGCGTAAAATTTTCATTATTTCATCTCCTCAGTAATAATTAATTGATAATGATGCTTTTTTTAGCAAGTTCACGGCCGCTGTCAGTCATGAAATTATTACGCAGACGCTCATCAAATCCGGTCTGGGTAAAAGGTTCTTCTTTATTAGCAATTTGCATTTGGTAGATGTTGATGGAGTCATTGACACATTTAAAATCAAGATTCTCATCTTGGCCGGGGTGGAATACATGGTCTAGAATTGCCAGAACCTGTTCAGTTAATTCTGGTTTGGCCCGCAGTCCTTCCATGATTTCACTGCTCAAACGGACGGCCTCTTTTTCGAGGTCTTCACTGGTTACCGGGGTTTCACTTTTTTCCGCAAGTTTAGCGCCGATGTTATGCAGGTAGGCAGCGCAGAGAACGATGGCCGGATTGGCTCCCTCTTCCGGCGCAATTTTGGCGGCAAAACGGGAAACTTTAGTTGCCTGGCCGACATTCTTGAAATCTTTGCGAAAATGCATTTTCATTTTAAGTGCAACCCGGTCTTTTAAAAAATCGTCGCGGTTTGCCAGCAGTTCCGGCGGCAGTTCGCCCATGCATTGCTCAGCATACTGGCAATAGGAAGCGCAACCGAAATCCATCTTGGGATTGATTACCTGCTTACCGCAGCCTTTGCATTTACAGGTAGTTTGGTCTTTGAAAAATTCAATTTCAGTGCCGCAGTCAGGGCATTTTATATCAAAAATTGCATCATGTTTCCAGTAGCGGGAATCTTGTCCAGGGCATCTCATTATATAACCTCCTGATCTGGAAATCTGGAATTTGAAAAGTAGTAGATTATCAGCTTTGCAAACACAGAATTCAGGTTTCAAATTGAATTAATTTAATCCTTTTTACACTCTTTAAAAAAGAATATCTTTGACTTAAGTCAACAAGACTGAAATAATGATCGTTGATTATCGGGCTAAATTGATATTTTACAAAAAAATGCAAATTGAAAGGTAGATATGTCGGCAAATATGGATAGGTCACTGGTTGAATGGCTGGGTGCGACTTCACTTTTTGACGGGGTGGAAGATATGCATCTCTGGGACTTGAGTGGGATTGCAATGGTTGTCAGTTGCAAACGGCGGGCAAATATTTTTAGTACCGGTGATCCGGGCAATGGCTTTTATCTGGTGAAAGAGGGGCGGGTGAAGGTATTTATGCTTTCGCCGGATGGCAAAGAGCAGATCCTGCATGTGATTGGTCCGGGTGAATCATTTGGAGAAGTTGCGGTGTTTGCCGGTCAGAGCTTTCCGGCACATGCAGTAGCGTTGGAGAACAGCCGTCTGGTTTTTCTGCCGCGAGATGATTTTGTGGCTCTGGTTTCCGCAAATCCGGCTTTAGCCCTGAATCTGCTGGCCGCACTTTCCCAGCGTTTGCGTCAGTTTACAAATATGATTGATGCCCTTTCATTGAAAGAGGTTCCCGGACGTTTGGCAGCTCATCTGCTCTACCTTAACGATAAACAGGCCAGCGGTGATAACTTGAGTCTAGAGCTCTCCAAAACCCAGTTGGCGAGTCTGCTGGGGACAATTCCGGAAACTCTATCGCGGATTTTGAGTAAACTTCAGCGGGCCGGATTTATTGCAATTGATGGCTCTGATATTGTCATTACAGATCGGCAGAGATTGGTGAGTCTGGCTGAGTTTGGCAAGTTTTGATTTTACAACTTTGATTATTTCAGGCGCAGCTTCTGGCCAATTAGAATCTTTGAACCTTGCAGCCGGTTAAGCCGGATTAATCTGGCACTGGAGGTATGGAAGCGGCGGCTGATTGCTCCCAGAGTGTCACCTTTTTTAACAACATAGAACGTTTTTCGGCTTGAAGGAAGCGCCGGCAGATTTTTGCTGATTACGGCAGCTTTACGACCGGAACCGGCGGGTAAGATTAGATTGAATTTTCCTGCCGGCAGCCGGTTGCGGATGAGGTGAGGATTTAGTTCTTTTAAATGGTGGTAAGTTAAATCCAGCCGCAGAGCAAAATCAACTAGAGAAGCCTCATTTTTTAAATTAAGTCTGATGTAATCAACCTTTAAGGGGGTGTAACATTTGTTGCGGTCGAGCTGATAACCATACTCAGCCGGGTGGCTGAGGATCAGTTTGATTGCGGCCAGACGATAGATGTAGCGCTCACTCTCTTCCGGCAGTGACAAGGTATGGTAGTTTTTGGTCTTCTGTTCGTTAACAGCATCCGTAACCCGTTTTTCCCCGCAATTATAGGCGGCCAGTGCCAGAGGCCAGGATTTGAATTTTTCTTTGAGAAATTTGAGATAGTTGAGAGCGTGTTCGGTTGCGGTTACCGGGTCGAGGCGCTCGTCAATGGTCGAAGTTATGCGCAGGCCCCGGCGGCGGCCGGTATGCTGCATGAATTGCCAGAGTCCAGCTGCCCCGGCCCGGGAGTGGATATCATCAATCAGTGAGCTTTCGGCTACGGCAACGAATTTTAGATCATCCGGCAGTTTGAGGGCTTTAATTTTTTTTGAGAAAAGCGGAAAATAACGGGGTGCACGTTTGAGCCACATGATAACCTGAGCCCGATTGTAGGCCGCAATGGTGAGCTCACGGTCAAGCATCTCCCGGCAATGCCGCTCTTTCAGAGGCAGAGAATAGCCGCAGAAATTCAGTTTTTCTGGTACTGTAAATGTTGGAATTCGGCTGCTGGAAATAGCTTGAGTCGGGCGGGGGGCATTTCCGGTTGCCGCCGCAAAAATGATTGCCGGAAATAGAACCAGGCAGGCTGCAACAATAATCTGTTTGATTTTAAGTTCTTTTTTAATGTACATAGAAAGCGAGTTTAGTGTTTTTGCGAACATTCGTCAACTGCCAAAGTGATATTGTCGCAGAAGAGATCGTACTATGATGGTTTTTAAATGGTACAAGTTGATTGATGGCAGCTTTGAAAAAAAGAAACAAAAAGAAATCAAACCGGTTGCGAAATTTTTGTTTGCTGCTGTTGTTGCTTCTCTGTTTGCTGACAGCGTCGCAGGTTTTTCTTTTTGGTTATGTTAAACCGCCTTTGACTGTAGCTTCAGCCCGTTCCTGGGTTGACTACGCTCTGCAACGGGGGCCGCAGCCGCAACCCGGACGCTGGGTTGCACTGGAAAACTTTTCACCGAATCTCCGCCGGGCAGTACTGGCGTCTGAAGACCAGCGTTTCCTGTCGCATTTCGGTTTTGATTTTATTGAATTAGGCCAGGCTTTGCGTTCTCTGCGGGAAGGCGGCTACCTGCGGGGTGCCAGTACTATCACAATGCAGACCGCCCGGACCATGTTTCTCTGGCCGGCCCGCAGCTGGACCCGGAAACTGGCCGAAGCCTACTATTCGATGTGGTTGGAAATCATTTGGAGCAAAGAGAAAATCCTTGAATTCTATTTGAATAGTGTTGACTGGGGGCCGGGGCTGGTTGGTGCCGATGCCGCCGCTGTCAAGTATTTTCACTGCCGGGCTCTGGATCTTGATCGGGAGCAGGCTGCATTGTTGGCAGCGGTTCTGCCGGGCCCGCACCTCTGGCGACCGGATAAACCCAGTGCCGCTGTAGAACGGCGTGCCGAACGTATTTTAAGAGAGATGTCGAAGGTTCCGTTGGTCGGGAGAAAGTTGGCCGCCGATGGGCCTTAATCTTTTTTAACCTTGACAAATTTCGGATAACCGTTGTAATCAGAACTGTTTTTTAATCTAAGATGATAAATATTCAACTATAGTAAAATTTGTATGGGTTTTTTGCAGAGCCTTAAATTCTGGCGGCGGCCATCCCGTCCGTCGCCGCCAATTGATGCTCCGCTGATTGAGTCAAAATCAGCTGAGTCGCCGCCTGCGGCTGCTGCAGACGACCCTGTTTTTCCCAAAAATGAATCCGGAACCAGTCTGTATCAGAGCGGCGAAGGTCGAGTTCTGATATTGGGCCTGTTTTTGACTCTGGTTTTTGTCGCTCTGGTTGTTTACTACCTGACTGTCGATATTAAAGCTGGTCAAACTCTGCTTCTGGCCTTTTTCGCTCACGCTCTGGGTGGCCGGGCGGCAGGTATCGGATTGTGTGTTGCCTTTAAGTTTTCAAGTTGGGTGACAATTTCTTACAATATGTTCCTGGAAGTTTTGATTGTCTGCTACTGCTATTCACTGTTTGTTTTCTCATTCAATAAATATATCAATTGTAAATGGCTTACGATCGCCACAAAAAATGCTGAGAAGCAGGCGTTAAAGCATAAAGATGCGGTCGCCCGTTATGGCTGGCTGGGAATTTTTGCCTTTGTTATGATCCCCCTGCCGATCACTGGACCTGCAGCGGGCTCGATTATCGCCTATTTTCTGAAATTTAGTATTAAGCGTAACTTTGCTGCTGTTTTTTCTGGAACATTGACGGCAATCATTACCTGGACCTATTTTTTTGATTATCTGGATCGGCATATTGTGATCTTTAAATATGTTGTTATGGCCGTTGTTCTGGTTATATTCTTGTCATATTTCAAAACGATCAAGCGCTGGTTTACTCAGGAGATCGAAGAGTGAATTTATATAGTTCTTTTTTTGCATAAACAGTTTTTTATGGAGGCGGTTAATGGAAACAAGATTAGCGTTAAAAGGTGATGTTGCAAATGTCGAAACCTGGGATGATTTTTCACAAGAATTAACTGCGGCAGTCGACGGCGGTGCCAGCCGGCTGGTACTTGATATGGAGAGGGTAACTTATCTCAATTCCAGTGCTCTAGGGTCGATTGTCAGTGCCCAGAGAAAGATGAGCGAGCGCGAGGCCGAGATGGTACTGGTCAATGTTTCAAAAAAACTACTGCAGTTTTTCGAACTCTATAACCTGACCGAAATATTAAAGGTTGAATAAAAGTTTGGTGAACAAAAAAAGCCGGCCCCAAACAGGGCCGGCTTTTTTTGTTTCTGAACTGTAGACCACTGGCAAAATGGGGTCAGGCTTGACTATTGGGTGTTAAGTGGGTTGTTTGGGGTCGAAAGATCTTCAAATTTTTTTATCAGCATAACTCTTCTCTCAGATATTCCTGAATTTCAGTAAGACTTGCGACAATCAGATCACGTCTTTGGGGCAATTCGACCGGGCTTAGTTCCAAAGTCAGGGCGCCTTCGTAGTTTTGTTCTTTCAGCATGTAGAGGAAACGGGTTAGAGGAAGAATGCCGCGGCCGGGGAAGAGGTGTTCACGCATATGTCCATAATCACTGAAGTGGATGTTTTTCACTCTGCCGCTGTCCAGGAGATGTTGAAACTCTCCGAGAAAATTGGGGTTGTGAGAACCTATGTGGGTTGTGTCAAAGGTCATGAAAAGGTTATGTTTTTTCATGAAATCCAACATATCTTCAGATTTCTTGAGAATATTTGGGTTAAAGCGAATGTGGTTGCCAACATAAGGCATGTTTTCAATTGTCACTATTACCTGACTGTTGTCAATCAGCTTTTGATAATCTTTAACTTTGCGAAACCAGCGCCAAAAGATGAGATCAGGTGGCAGCCAGAAGGGTGGGTGAAAATTAACTAAAGGGATTGTAAAATCACGGGCAAGTTCAACGCATTTCATTAAAGAAACGCCGCCATGGCCCCACTTATGGAGTTTGAAAAAAGGGGCATGGATGGAGGCTATTTTATTTATTTTCAGTAAATTTTCAATGATTTTGTGAGGGGAACGGTTTTCGAATACAGTATTTATTATAAGCTCTACTCCGTCGAAACCACACTCCACAGAGATCTCAAATATTTCCGAGAGTTCCATTGTATAGAGTGTGCCGGCAGAGAGTACAATTTTTCTTGGCGGGTTTTTCTCTGAAGGTGGCGGTGAAGTATGTGAATGCATTTAATGAATGGCAGTTATTTTGTCTAGGCTCGACGTAAACATTATATTAATTACCGGGTTGGAAAAAAGTTTTTAACCGCCTGACTTACGGGGCCGGGCCGGCCATTACCGATAGTAATGTCATCAACTTTAACAACCGGTATAAGATCAACTGTCGAACTGGTGATAAATACCTCATCGGCTTGACAGAGTTCATTAAAAGAGCAGTCTCTTTCAATATGTTCAAGGTTATGTGATGTTGCTTGTCTCAGAATAAATGAGCGGGTTATGCCATTTAAAATATGCTGATCGGCTGGTGGAGTAATTAGCGTTTCATTTTTGATACAGAAAATATTGGCAGTAGTGCACTCCCGAATGATGCCTTCTGATGTGACAAAAAGAGCTTCATGATACCCTTGATCGACGGCTTTCTGTTTCATCATTACATTCGGCAGCAGGGCGGTACTTTTAATGTCACACCGGCTCCAGCGGATTTCAGGGACGCTTAAAATAGCCACTCCCTGGCTGAAAAGTTCCGGTGCGTATTCAGGTTGGGGCCTGAATGTCATTATCAGGTTGGCCCGAATCTCATTTGAGTAGTTATGGCGGCGGGGTTCCGTCCCTCGAGTGATCTGGATATATACCATGCTCTCTGAAAAACCGGCTTTATTGATACCAGTTTCGATTATTTCAGTAATCTCTGCTACAGAAACCGGGAGTTTAAGTGAAATAGCATCGGCACTTTTCTGCAGCCTTGCAAGATGCTCATCAAGCAGGAAAGGTTTGCCTTTGCGGCTGATAATTACCTCGTAAATGCCATCGGCAAAGAGCAGACCCCGGTCATTTATCGGGACTGATGCTTCCGTTAACGGAATGAAAGTATTGTTAAGGTAGGCTGTTTCCAGCATGGCACAAATTCCTTTTACAGTTTTAAAGCATTATTGAAATTTCACACTGGCAGATTGCGTTCGATAAACCGGTCAATATTATTTGACTCCAGAAAACTTATCTCAGTAGCTATTTTTGCCAACGGCCAATCCCACCAGGAAATTTTTAAGAGGGCGTCAATTTGGGTTTTTGAGAAACGGAAACTTAAGCTTTTTCCCGGATTGCCGCCGACTACTTCATAGTCTGCAATATTCTTAACGACCATTGTCCCGGCGGCAATTACGGCACCGTTACCAATGCTTATGCCGGAAAGAATTACCGCCCCCCGGGCGATCCAGACATCATTGCCGATTTTTATGTCACCTTTGCCCGTTGGATGGTCACTGTTTTTCGGGAAACCTTCGAGCAGTCGGCCGAAGGGATAGGTACTGACCCAGTCGCTGCGGTGGTTGCCGTCAACCAGAAGATGGACATCTTTGGCGATTGAGCAAAACCTGCCGATACTGACCTTGTACTCATTGGACCAGCGGTGGATATTTGGTTCTCCGTAAGTGTAATCGCCGATCTCAATATTCTTTTTGTTAATCAGGTCGGCTGTGAACGAAGAGCGTCTTTTTTTCTTTTTAAGCAGTTTTTTTATCAATGAAGTATCTTCTTGTTAAATAAAACTCTTTGCACTTTAGTTCGTCAATACGATGAGGTAAGGTTAAAGTCAAGTTTTTTTGGGTGGGTGGAGAGTGTCCGGTTGTCATTTTTGTGGGCCTGGTTGGCTTGCGCCCGGTTTCTGGGGTGTATTAAATAATTTAACCTTTGATTTTTCTGTTAAAGCTGATTTTTTTAGATTTTCAATCTCTCTTCTGACAGTCTGTAATTCAGGTTCATTCGGGAGCAGGAATAAAGTATGGTTGAAGTCTCTAATTGCTCCACTGAAATCTTTCAGGTAGAGTCGCAATCTGCCCCGGTTTTCGAACCCCCGGGCATAGTCAGGATGCTTTCTGAGGAGACGGTCAAAATCATTTAAAGTTTTTTGTGGTGATCCTTCTTTAAGCCAGGCAACGGCCCGGTTGTTCAAGGCTCTACGGCTTTCCGGATATTTTACTAAAACATCACTCCAGATTGTTATCGGGTTTTGGAAAGAGGTGCGCCTTTGACAGGTGACCAGGCTTAAAAAAATAAGCCAGCAGCCGGTTATCGCATAAGCGCAATTGCGAAATCTATATCTTTTTTGCAGATTGGAAAAATTTTCACCCAATGAGAATAAACCCAGAATAATCATAGATATTCCCGGCGTGGCGAGGTAGGTTTTATATTCAACCAGGAGCTCTCTTTGGGGCAGGAAAAGATAGGGCGGGGCTAATACAAGGTAGAACCAGGCAATCCCGAAACCAATCAGGGGTGCTTTCCGGCGCAGTTTTAAGGCCAGAATGAGGAGGGCGATATGGCCACTGACAGCAGCGTAGGCCGCCGGGTCAAAATAGCTGGAACATGGTTGCATCTCATGGTGCAGGCTCAGGCTGTCAGGAAGTGGAATTAACAGGAATTTCCAGTAGAGGAAAAAAACTTTTGCTTCACTTAAAAAATGGATACCGGGTGACCAGAGTCGTTTGGAACGAAAGCCAATATTGATCCAGGTTTGATTGAAGAGGCCGATCTGCCAAGCAAAAACCAGAAACAGTGCAGCTACGAGGGCCAGTAAAGAGGTTGGTATAAGCCATTTGCGACGGGTGCCGGGGGTCAGATTTTTTGTGTAGATTTCGTAAAACAGGATTGTTGCGGGGAGGGTGATTGCCATCTCCTTGCAGTGCAGGGCCGCCCAGAATGAGACTCCGGCGACAAACAGCCAGCCCCAGTGCCAGTTTTTCCTGGGTGGTGTTTCTGGTTCGGAATGGCCTTTAATCCAGGCGTAGAATCCTGCAAGGTAGAAAAGTGAGGCTAATTCGCCAAAACGTTGACTGATGTAGATAACTGTATTTAATGTCAGTGGATGGCATAAAAAAAGCAGGGCACCGATCAGTGCCGGCACGCAAATTGTATAATCTGTAGTAGCTTTTTGCCGATTATTTTTCTGCCAAAGTAGAGCCAGCAGCAGATAAACTAAAATTGTACAGAGCCCGTGGAGAGTAAAATTGACAATCCGGAAGCCGGCCGGATTCATGCCCGTCAGTTTGTAGTTCGCTGCAAATGTCAGCCAGGTTAACTCTCGGTTTGGGCGCAGGGGTTGTTTGATTAGAGACTCTAATGATGGGGCTGGATTGGTGAGCTGCGGGCTTACATTGCCCTGATTATTCATCAGGCTGTTAAAATCATCAAAAAAGAATGGGTAGTGGAGGGTCGGTCCGTAAATTATAGTAATGAACAACACTGTTGCCAGAACCAAAGCAGCGGCACATATTTTTTGATGATTCATGGTCTTGGCAAATCTTCTCATTTGACTGTTCACGCTCCGCATGAAGTGTTATTAAGGGTATGATTGCATCAATATTTATACTAAAAAAAACTTTCCGTCAAATCCCGGAAACTCATAACCGTAATTGACAAAAAATCTATCTTTGATTACAGAAGGATGGGCGGTTGTTAGGATTTAAGGTGACTTATATTGAGCAAAAGTGGAGAGTTGTGATGGTAGAGGTCAGAAAAGATGATTGGATTGCTTTTTTAGCTTCAGGATGTGGGCTGGGAACATTACCAAAAGTACCGGGTACCTGGGGCTCACTCGGAGCTTTGCCGTTGTGGTTTCTGTTGGGATGGCTAAGTAATGGCTGGTATCTCCTGCTGGTTATACTGTTTTCCGGGGCTGCTATCTGGGTCGCCGATGAAGCTGGGAAAATATTTAAGGTTGTCGATAGCCCGGTGATTGTGATTGATGAAATTGCTGGGCTGATGCTGGGTTTACTTGGGGTCTCTTTGAGCTTTACCAATGCTCTGGCAGCTTTTTTGCTTTTTCGTTTTTTTGATATAGTAAAACCCTTTCCTGCGGACTGGTGCGAAGCTAACCTGCCCGGCGGTTACGGGGTCGTGATTGATGATCTGGTCGCCGGGATTATGACCTGGATAGTGATGCAGATATTCTTTGTTTAGTGAACTGATTTTATAACTATTCCGGATGTTTCCGGAAAGAGGAGTTTTAATGGATAAGAATCGTCAACGGGCCATGGAAATGGCGGTTAGTCAGATCGAGAAGGAGTTTGGTAAAGGTTCAATTATGCGTCTCGGTGATGAATCGCGGGCTGAAAATATTGATGTCATATCAACCGGTTCATTAAGTCTTGATATTGCATTAGGTGTCGGTGGGGTTCCCCGGGGACGGGTGATCGAGATCTACGGCCCGGAATCATCTGGTAAAACCACTTTGGCGTTGACCATTGTGGCTGAGGCGCAGAAGGTAGGCGGAGTCGCGGCTTTTGTCGATGCTGAACATGCTCTGGATGTTATTTATGCCCGTAAACTCGGGGTCAATGTTGACGATTTGCTGGTTTCCCAGCCGGATACCGGAGAACAGGCATTGGAGATAACCGAAATTCTGGTGCGTAGCGGCGCTCTGGATGTAGTGGTGGTCGATTCTGTTGCTGCTCTTGTTCCCCGGGCTGAGATTGAGGGCGAAATGGGCGATTCGCACATGGGCCTGCAGGCCCGGCTTATGTCGCAGGCTCTGCGTAAATTGGTGGCGGCAATCAGCAAATCAAAAACCACAGTAATTTTTATTAACCAGATCCGGATGAAAATCGGGGTTATGTTTGGTAACCCGGAAACCACAACCGGCGGTAATGCGCTGAAATTTTATTCAAGTGTGCGTCTCGAGATCCGCCGAACCGGAGCGATCAAAAAAGGCGATGATGTTCTCGGCAACGCTACTCGGGTCAAAGTCGTGAAAAACAAAGTTGCTCCTCCATTTAAAGAAGCGCGTTTTGATATACTCTTTGGTGAAGGTATCTCCAAAGCTGGCGATGTTCTTGATCTGGCGGTTGACTGCGGGGTCGCTGAGAAGAGCGGTTCATGGTATTCTTACAATAGTGAGCGTTTGGGGCAGGGACGTGATTTTGTCCGCAATCACTTGAAAGAAAATCCGGATATTCTTGATGAGATGGAGTTGAAAGTACGGGAATTTTATTCGATTCCATCAGCTACAGGTGCAAAAGCGGCGGGCACTGCTTCGGAAAAAGAGTGATTTTTTAAGTACCCCATCAGAATGAGGTAAAAATGGAACTTTTTCATGATATTCTCAAAAATGCGGTAAAATTCAAGGCGTCCGATATTCATCTTAAAGTTGGAGCCCCGCCGATTGTCAGGGTAGATGGCAAGCTCTATCCTTTTAAGGATTTTGAGCGTTTAACCATTAATGATCTGAAAGAGATGGCAGATCTTATGATGGGGCCGGGGCAGAAGGAATACTTACGGGATTTTCATGAAGTTGATTTAGGCTACGGAGTAAAAGGGATTGGCAGGTTCCGGGTTAACATCTATCAGCAGCGGAGTTCGCTGGTAATAGCGATGCGGACCATCTCTTTTGAGATTCTAGATCTTGCGTCTCTGAATATGCCTGAAATTGTCGAAAAGATGATCGATGAGACCCGGCGGGGTCTGATTCTGGTTACAGGGACGACCGGTAGCGGTAAGAGTACCACTTTGGCGGCGATGATTGATTATATCAATCGGAACCGCAGTGAAAATATCATTACAATTGAAGATCCGATAGAATATCTGCACCGGGATAAGTTAAGTTTGATTAATCAGCGTGAAATCGGTTTTGATACAACCTCATTTGCTTTGGCTCTGCGGGCCGCGCTGCGGCAGGATCCCGATGTTATTCTGGTCGGTGAGATGCGTGATCTGGAGACGATTGAAATTGCTTTAACGGCCGCTGAAACCGGGCATCTGGTGCTCAGTACCCTGCATACTGTTGATGCGGTTGAGACGGTTAACCGGATTATCTCAGTTTTTCCACCACACCAGCAACCGCAGGTACGACTGCAGTTTGCAAGTATTTTGCGGGGCGTAATTTCCCAGCGTTTGATTGAGCGCTGTGATAAGCCAGGGCGAGTGCCGGCAATTGAAGTTTTGGTAAATACCCCGATGGTACGTGAATGTATCACAGAATCCGATAGAACCATTGAAATTAAAGACGCAATTTCGAAAGGACACTCAATTTACGGCATGCAGTCATTCGATCAGTCCATTTTGAGTCACTATACAAATGGTATGATCTCCTTTGACGAGGCTCTGAAGCAGAGCAGTAACCCGGATGATTTTCTTCTTAAAGTGCAGGGTGTTAGTTCAACTTCAGATACGAGTTGGGATTCTTTTGACAGCTCCGACAGTGAAAATGGTGAAGATAAGGACGATGACGATATCTCAACAAATGCGATGGATATCGAAAGATTTGCCAAGTGAGCTCGAAAACCCCGGTTTCTGCCTGGTGGAAAGCTCAAGAGCTTCTAGCCCGGCGGGCGCATGGTACACAGGAGCTGATTAATAAGCTTAGGCTTCGTGATTTTCCGCCGGATGAGATTGACGCTGCGATTAAGCGCCTATTTGAAAAGGGAATTTTAGATGACGAAGCTTTTGCCGAAAGGTTGACGGAAGAGCTTTTTTCCCGGCGCGGTTACGGTTTTCATGCTGTTCTCCTGCGTTTACGGCAGAAAGGACTTGATTTCGACCTTTGTCACCGGGTTGTGAAGAATTTTTTTATAGAGATTGATAACGATGAGATGTCTGCCGCTATTTTACGGCTGGTTGCACGGCGGCGGGCCCATGAAAAAGATAAAAACCGACTGTTTGCTTGGCTCAAACGGCGCGGTTTCAGGGGTGATGAAATTACCCGGGCATTACATGATTACGAAATTGAATAGTTACAATTTAAATCGTATAATTATCAACGATTATTAAAATTTTAAGGAGTTATGAACTGATGACCGGAAATGAAATTCGCAGGAAATTTTTGGATTATTTTGGTGCGCATGAGCATGTTGAAATTAAAAGCTCGAGCCTGGTTCCGACCAATGACCCAACCCTGCTGTTTACCAATGCGGGAATGAATCAGTTTAAGGATACCTTTGTCGGCTTGGAAGAGCGTGGTTACAAGCGGGCAACGACCTCGCAGAAATGTGTTCGTGCCGGCGGTAAACATAATGATCTTGAAAATGTCGGGCGCACGGCTCGACATCACACTTTTTTTGAGATGCTCGGAAACTTCTCTTTTGGTGACTATTTCAAGCACCAGGCAATAACTTACGCCTGGGATTTTCTGACCAATGTCATGGAACTCGATGCCGAAAAATTGTGGGCGACGGTCTATCTTGATGATGATGAGGCTTATGATATCTGGAAGGATGTGATTAAGGTTCCGGAATCGCGTATTGTTCGCCTTGGTGAAGCTGATAATTTCTGGGCGATGGGTGATACTGGTCCCTGCGGCCCCTGTTCTGAGATTCTTTACGATCAGGGCGAAAGTATGAGCTGTGGTCCAAATTGTGGTATTGGGGATTGCGACTGTGATCGCTATCTGGAGATCTGGAATCTGGTTTTTATGCAGTTTAACCGGGATGCAGACGGTACGATGCAGCCTTTGCCCAAGCCGAGTATCGATACGGGTATGGGGTTAGAACGTCTGGCGGCAGTCAAACAGGGCGTGCAGAGTAACTACGATACCGATCTTTTGCGACAGATAATTGCCGCCGGCGAGAAACTTTCGGGCCGGAATTATGGCGATGATGACGACAGTGATGTTTCACTTCGTGTTTTAGCCGATCACAGCCGGGCCGCTACATTTCTGATTGCTGATGGCATTCTGCCCGCAAATGAGGGCCGGGGTTACGTCCTGCGTCGGATAATGCGCCGGGCGGCGCGGCATGGGAAAATGCTGGGGATGAATGATCCGTTTCTTTATCGCATGGCTGAGGCTGTGGCAGAGAATATGATTGAAGCTTATCCTGATTTGAAAGAGTCGTTGCCGTTTGTGAGTCGGGTGATCAAGAGCGAAGAGGAGCGTTTTGGAGAAACCCTCGATCGCGGGCTTAAGGTTCTGGATGAGGAGATTGAAAAGCTGAAAGCCTCGGCTGCCACCACCCTTTCCGGTGAAGTGACATTCAAGCTTTACGATACTTTCGGTTTTCCGGTTGATTTGACCGAGGATATTATCGAAAAAGATGGTTTTAAGGTTGATCACGAGGGTTTTACGGCACAGATGCAGAAACAGCAGGAGCTCTCGCGTAAAGCCTGGAAAGGCTCCGGTGAAGAAGCTGTTGCCGAGGTTTATAAAAGTCTTTTGAATGAGGGCTTGAAAAGTGAGTTCGTTGGCTACGACAATTTTTCGGCAACCGGGAAAATTATTACAATTCTGCATGACGGCAGCCCGGTATCCCGGGCGGAAAAAGGCCAGCAAGTTGAAATTCTGTTTGACAGCACACCTTTTTATGGTGAATCCGGTGGTCAGGCGGGGGATTCGGGCCGGGGTGAATTGGCAGATGCCGGTTTTACGGTACTGTCGACCAATAAGCCGCTCGATGGTTTAATTTTGCATCTGGCAGTGGTAGAAAAGGGTGAATTGCGTCTCAATGATGAGTGTCGTCTGGTAGTTGCAACTGAAGAGCGTCTGGCTTCCGCCCGACATCACTCGGCCACCCATCTTCTCCAGGCGAAATTGCAGAAGGTTCTGGGCGATCATGTCAAACAGGCGGGTTCATTGGTTACGCCGGAGCGTTTACGCTTTGATTTTAGTCACTTTTCAGCTTTAACTGAAGTTGAACTTGAAGAGGTGGAAGCGCTGGTAAACCGTGAAATTATGGCAAATCTGCCGGTTACGACTGAAATTACCGATATGGAAACCGCAATTGCTCATGGCGCAATGGCGATTTTCGGCGAGAAATATGGTGACCATGTGCGGATGGTGAGTATGGGTGATGCCAGCATTGAACTCTGCGGCGGCACCCATGTTTGCGCTACCGGTGATATCGGCCTGGTGAAAATTGTTTCAGAAACCGGAATCGCCGCCGGGGTCCGTCGGCTAGAAGCTTTAGCCGGGAGTGCGGCTTTGAATTATATAAATCAGCGTGAAAAAATTGCCAAAAAAGCGGCTGGTTTATTGAAAGGGATTCCGGAAGAGTTAGTTGAGCGGGTTGAACGTCTTTTAGAGCAGGGCAAAGAGCAGCAGAAAGAGATATCTTCTTTGAAAGAGAAACTGGTCAGTGCCAGTGTTGGCGGCGGTAGCGGCGGGGCGACTAAAATTGCAGAGATCAATGGGATTCCGGTGCTGGCGCAGCGGGTTGAATGTGATAATCCGAAAGAGATGCGCCAGATTATGGATGTCTATAAACAGAAAAACAGCGATGGTATTACGTTGCTCGGAGCGACGCATGACGGCAAAGCGATCCTGATAGTCCATGTCGGCAAAGCCTGGCAGAAAAAATTTCCCGCCGGTTCTCTGATTCGCGAACTTGCCGGTAAAGTCGGTGGCAAAGGCGGCGGCAAACCCGAACTCGCTCAGGCCGGCGGCCCCGATGGCGACAAGCTGGATCTGGCTTTAGCTTTTCTGCCCGAATTGTTGCAGTAAGGCTATCTCGAACCGGATAAAGTATGCCGAAATGTGATTATCAACTTCAGTCTGTGGTTTTTTTGCATATTATTGAGAAATTAATATAGATTACCCTGTGGAAGGTATAATGGAATCAAGTGCAGCACAAACCTTAAACATCACAACTTCTTTGCTGAAATCTCGTGCCAGCAAACATGCTGTTTATGGAGTCTTAATCGCTTTTTCCTGTATTGCTATCGCTACTTTAATGGTTGCTTACCTTGAAAAGGGGGCAGTTAGTCTCGATAATCTTTTGTATGCTCAGAAGAGTAACTTTGCTCTCTGGGTACTGGATTTGATGCCTTTTATTTTCGCCCTTTGGGGTCAGTATGTTAGTTCTATCATGGCTTATCAGGCAGGAGCTATGATTTTAGATCAAACATCAGAGCTCCGGGCCCAGGCAGTGGTTCTTGAAGAAAAAGCTTTTCACGGTGCTACTCATGACTCATTGACTGAGTTGCCCAATCGAATCCTGCTTCTTGATCGTCTACAGCAAGCTTTAAGTATTGCTTCAAGGCAGCAAAGCAAATTGGCAATTATGGTAATTGATCTTGATAATTTTAAGGAGGTAAATGATTCCCTGGGTCACTTTAATGGTGATGTAATTTTAAAACAGGTGGCGGCCCGTTTGCAGGGTGCCTTACGCAACCTTGATAGTGTTGCAAGGCTTGGTGGTGATGAATTTGCCATCCTGCTTCCTGAAGTTGCCAGTGAACAAGATGTTAATATCATTGCAAGAAAACTACAGCAGGCTTTGAAGCCTTCTTTTCAAGTAGGTGGTTTGACTCTGGACATTAATGCCAGTTTCGGGGCTGTACTTTTCCCTGATCACGGGAATGATATGGATACTTTGATGCAGAGGGCTGAAGTTGCCATGTATGCAGCTAAAAAAGAAAAGTCCAGTTTCATCTACTATGACAAAAAATATGATCAGTACAGCTCAAAACGGTTAACCCTTATGGCGGAATTACGCCAGGCAATTGATCAGAAGAGATTGACAGTCTTTTTTCAGCCGAAGGTTGATATTGAAACTGGCAGAGTAGTTGAGGTTGAAGCCCTGGTTCGCTGGCAACACCCTGAGCATGGTTTGTTGTTGCCGGATGAGTTTATTCCCATGGCTGAGCGTACGGGGTTGATTACTGCCCTTACGGCTCTGGTAACAGAGCTTTCATTAAAACAAATGGCGGTATGGAAACAAGAAGGTTATGACGTAGGGGTGACGATAAATATCTCAGCCAGAGTGTTGCTCGATCCCCAGTTCCCGGATACCTTGATAGGATTGTTGGCGGCTTATCGAGTAGAACCTGAGAAAGTGATGCTTGAAATAACAGAGACCACAATCATGATAGACCGGGAACGGGCTCTCGAAACTATGTTTCGATTTAAGGATATGTCTGTGCGCATGTCGATTGATGATTTTGGCACCGGATATTCTTCACTGGCGTACTTAAAAGATCTACCGGTTCATGAACTGAAAATCGATAAATCTTTTGTTACGGATATGTGTTGCAACAGAGATGATGCCGTTATTGTTAAAATTGTAATTGAATTGGCTCATCAACTTGGTTTACAGGTGACTGCTGAGGGGGTCGAGACGGACGATGTTCTAAAAATGCTAACTGAACTGGATTGTGATATTGCTCAAGGGTATCTCATCAGCAAGCCGCTACCTGCTGATGAACTGATCTCCTGTTTATCAAATTCCAGCTGGCAGTTTACCCCATCTATCCAATAGGTCTCGGTTCTAAAATCTTACTCACCACTTGCGAGTGACATTAAATTCCATAGGCTTTATCATGAGGGCCTAACAGGACAAATTTAATTGTTTGATCAGGTGTATTCTGGCATTCTGAACAAGCAACGACAACATTATCGCCCTTTTTCCGACAAATTTCACAATACAAGTATATTATGATGAAGTTACGTTTTACTGGACACG
>JAOZKP010000393.1 GCA_029935295.1 bacterium
ACTAATGTCATAGCCATCATTTGCAACGCTTGTATACTCCTTTCCCCAACTGTGAGCATCTTGAGGTATGTAAATCCTTTGCAGGACAGTATCCGTTGCGGTATCAATACTGCGATAGCCACCATAGAGAACCTTGCGCAAGACATCCATTCGCGACATAGTCAGATAATTTAAGAAGTCGCCGCTCCACTGATTGACTGATGTAACTTTTTTGTCGCTCGTAAAGGTTACGGGCTCAAAAATGTGAGAAGTTGTATTGTAGGTATAAACCTTATAGGAATCAAAATAACCGTAATAGTCAATGTCTGGATTGTAGCGAATGTCAAGAACACCATCCTCGTTGAGGTCTGAAGCATCATTGTAAGCTTCATAGTAGAGTTTATGGTTTCGGCCCATTACCAGCATGACTAGAGGTGGGACTCCGGCGGAGACAAATGGTGGAATCAGGCTGTAATCAGCTTTATTAGCAGCTTTTGCCGTTGGTATTTTTGACGTTAAAAATGTGACTGATATCAAGCTGATGAGCAGGAGGATAATTTTTTTGTACATGATTGCTGCTCCAATAAGTGACAAGCAGGTTGCTTATGAGAAAGTTATTTCTGGATGATAAGACGATAAATTCTGCGGCCCTGGATATTGATAAAAACATTTTGTCCTTTTCTGATTTGGTGCCAGCGTAATTCTTTTTGGTTATAATCGCCATTACGGTTCTTAATGCGTAGACTTAAAGTAGCTTCAGGCATAAAAGTGTATAATTTATTATCAATCTCAACATAGTGATAACGTTCATGCCATGGTGTTTTGGTGACTGTGCCTTCAAGCCAATGGGTATGCGCCATAGCTGAAGTTGCAATTAGGAGTGTTGTGAGCAGAATTAACCCGGTGAGACAGCTGAACCTGTAGAGTCTGTTTTTGTTCATAGAATGTTTCTCCCTAACGTGGAACATGTCGGTAGTAAATTTCGGTATTGCTGACAGTTCCACCTTGATTGTCCTGACTTTGACAGCGGAAGTATACATGAACCCCACCGGTAGCTGCACTCTTACCGACGCCCTCATAACCAGCCGCCATCTGGATGGCGTTACCAGCCGCAAGTTTTTTGGTTTTAGTAACAGCAATTGTTGCTTTAATTGGGAGGTTAACATCATTTGTGATGTCGCTACCGGTAATAATGATGGCAGGGTCAAGAGCTGTCCCTTCAGTTATGTCTGCAAAACTTGTTGTGTGAACTGTGATGACTGGATTAGCGCCATTGTCGGAATATGTATACGGACTGCTGCTTTTAGAATGGTCAAGATTGTCTTCAATGATTTCCGGCGCAGCCGTAGTGCCGGTGTCGGCATTTTGAAATGAGACTGCTTTGTTCTTCAAATTGCCAGCAATTTTTATCTCTGTGGTCGAATCCATGGTTATGCCAATGCCGATCATAGTGAGAACCACCATAATTAACAGACAGGTCACCAGAGCCATACCGCATTCATTATTTGTCCGGCTTTTTTTCAGCATGATATTGTCTATTTTATTTTCAGTAAGGTGAAGTTAAGATTTTTGGTTTGCATACCTTTCTGGTTGTCCTTTAATTGCCAGTTTGTGTTAACTATAATAGTTTTAAGGTTGCTGCTGTCATTGCTGACAGTCCAGCTTGTATTGTAGGTAAAATTGCCATATTTTGTGTTGATTTTATTGTCCACTGTGCCGTCACTGGTATCCTCGGCTGCTGACGGGTGGCTACCCACAGATAATAGGCCATTGCTGTAGTCGAGAGCCCGCAGAATTTCACAGTAGTTCTGAGTGACAACTGTTGCTCGGCCCATTTCGCGCCCTGCCAGCCGCCCCTGTGCGGCCTGGCTCTGCATAAAGATAAAGCCGAGCATGCCGAAAGCCATCACCGCCATAGCAACCATCAATTCAATGATTGTGAATCCCTGGTTTGTAGATATTTTTCTCATGTTGAGCCAATGTTGTTCAATATTGAAAATTAAGAATACTATAGAAATATTGTTAAAAATTTAAGTTTCGTATCATTATGGTGGTTCTTAAGAGAAAGCGGTGGTAGCCGTCATTGAAAGGGCCAACAAAAACAGCAGCTGAAGAAGCGGTTGCATCATTGATTTTATATGTTTTTCTGTCAGTGTAGTTGCGGTCAGGATGGGCTGATCGTGATAAAACAAAAATGCGAACTGTTTTGATATCAGCTTCATTGCCTGTGGCACCAGGGTCATTACCCCATTCATTACTGTCCATGGGGTCAAAGCGGTTGTCGCCATCTCGATCCCAACCATATTGGAACTGCAGGTTTGTGATGTTTTCTGCTATCTCCTGTCGGTTTGCACCGGTATTTTCATTTATAACAAGATTAGCACCGGGTGGTTTGGGATTGCCGTATTCTGCAGGCTGTTTTAGTGAAAAAGTGTAGGCTTTTACAACATAGATTTCCGCTCCTTCGTCAACTCTTATCGCTTTTGTCAAAGTTATATTTTTGTTAGCTTGAGAGACTGCATTAAGGGAAAGGAAATCTGTATTTTCACAAGGGGCTAGGAAAATGTAACGTTTTTTGTTTGTGTCAAAAAGATCAGTTATATCGTCAACGAGCTTTAGGACAGGAATGGTTGAGATTGAAGAAAAACTTTCATC
>JAOZKP010000394.1 GCA_029935295.1 bacterium
TCACTATCAAAACATTGTGAGACTATAGTACCTCTTCTTGGTAATTTAAATCAAGGCCCAACAGCGTTCAGTAAACCGCACCTGCGGTGCGTGTCCTAAGCTTTGGCAAAAAAATTATCAATTTGTTTTTGTGTAACTCTCGTGGGTAGCAGTTCTTTGAAATCTTCATCGCTAGTGACCGGGATCTTTTCCAGCAGGTAACGCATATATGTATAGGGTTCGAGTTTGTTTAATTTCGCAGATTCTACCAAAGAATACAGTGTGGCACTGGCGTGAGCTCCGGTCGGGGAGCCTGAAAAAAGCCAGTTTTTTCGTCCAATCACGAACGGTCGGATGGCATTTTCGGCCAGATTGTTATCTGGTCGGAGGCGACCATCTTCGATGTAGACATTCAACCGTTGCCACTGTTGCAGTGTATAGTAGATGGCTTTACCCAATTCACCTTTAGGTGGTGTTTTAGGATAGGTTTCACGCAGCCAGAGACCAAAGTTGTTAAGGATCGGCTTGGCTTTTTCCTGACGCAACTGAAAACGTTCTTCAACTGTCAAGTTTTTGGCTTCTTTTTCAATGGCATACAGTTTCCGGATGTGCTTCAGGGCGATATCAGCAGCTCTCATCTTGCCGGATTTTTTCGAAGCTTTGTCGGCTTTGACAACATCCACGAATTTACGCCGCGCGTGAGCCCAACATCCACAAAGGGTAATGCCATCAATCTCACCAAGCGCATTGTAACCACTATAGCCATCACTCTGGACATAGCCTTTGTAATCTTTGAGAAAATCACGCGCAGCTTTGCCGGCCCGCGTCGGATGATATTCAAATATCACCGCAGGATTTTCTTCGGCTCCACCACGAAATATCCAGGCATAAGATTTTGTGGTATTTTTTCGGTTGGGTTCATTCAAAACCTGTAATATGGTTTCATCAGCGTTAATCAACGGCCCCGATCTTATCTCCTGCCGTAAAAGCGGCAGGAGCGGTTGACATCTTTCGGCGACCCGAATCATCCAATTGGCCATGGTAGCCCGGGGTAAATCGATACCAAGACGTGAAAACTGTCTTTCTTGTCTGTAAAGCGGCAGAGCATCAATAAACTTTGCAATAATAATGTGGGCCAAAAGCGCCGCTGTAGCATAACTTTTAGGGATGATTTGCAGCGGTACCGGAGCAATCTTGATTGTTGGGCTCTCTTCGTCAACGGCTCCTTCGCACTGCTTGCAGGCGTATTTGGGGCGAACATTGACAATTACTTTAAATTTGGGGCGCTCAATATGTAATTGCTCAGAGGTTTCTTCACCAATGCGTGTAAGCTGACAGCCGCAGGCACAAACTTTTTCCTCTTCCGGAATATCGTGAATGACTTTTTCACGGGGAAGGCTGTCAGGAAAAGGTTTGCGGCCCGACTTTTTTCGGCTATGTGCCGGAACCGTTATAAGTTCCTCTTCTTCGGGCTCAAGCTCAACGGGTACAGGGTGTTCATCTAAAAGATCAAAAAGCGACTGCTGGCCGGAGGCTTCCAGAAGAGAGTTTAGAGCCACCAATTTTTCATTCCTTGGGGCAAACAGCCGGGATTCAAGCAGGGCAATACGTCCGTCAAGAATAGTAATTCGGGTCTCGCTGTTTTTGTAGGCATCCAGGAGACGGGTGCATTCAGCTTGCTGATCGGCAATTAGCGCAGATTGACTGGCGACAATCTCTTTAAGTTTGCCTACATCATCAGGCAGTTTTTCAACATTTGAAATCATGCCCGGTTTATATCATAAAACCCTGAAAATGCCAAGCTTTTTCTTGATTTTATCGTTAAAAATCAAGCTGTTATACTGTATTTTAAAGAGCTGTGAGCCGTGGGCTGATCAAGCCTTAAACCATCCAGCAGCCAACTCAAAGATCGAGGCTCAATCTCCACAATATCATTAATGGAGCGAGGCCAGTCAAAACGATCTTTTTCAAGACGCTTATGCCAGAGACAAAAACCATTACGATCCCAGTAAAGAATTTTTAATATAGTCTGCCGCCGGTTACAGAAGACAAATAGATTGCCGGAAAACGGGTCAAGATCAAGATCGTCCACCAGAACAGATAACCCATTGATTGACTTTCGCATATCGGTAAAGCCGGGCGCTAGAAAAACCCTGAGACCATACTCTTTTAAAATCATTCCATCCTCCCTAAAGTCAGGAGGATCCGTTCCAGGGTCACGGGTGAAAAATGATCGGCTATTTCAATTTGATAATGGTTACCAATGGTCAATTTCAAAGCAGCATTGTTACGAACCGGCATTTTTTGTATCGGAATTTCAACCAGAGCTAATGGATGATCCGGTTTTTCCGATTTTTTATTAACCCAGTAACCCAGGCGATGAGTTTTTAGCCCCTGCTTTCGGCAATACTCCGCCTGGCTTAGATTGCTATCTTTCCAGGCCTTAACATGAGCATGCCAGAATTTACGTTTTTGCCGGAGATTAGCTTCCGGTCCTGAAGTTTGCTTTGACATAGTACGCCTCCTCAAAATTGATTTGGCACTATCTACTATGTTATGCTAATGAAAAAAAGATGCGGTTAGTATGACGCTTACGACCTAAGAATGATACCTTAAAATCCAAACTTAATTTTCAACATAGAG
>JAOZKP010000008.1:0-16911 GCA_029935295.1 bacterium
CGTCTCCAATAAGCAGGTTGGCCAAGGTCGAACTCTCCAGTTTAAGCCGGTGTTTTGCATCGTATTTTCTGACAAATTCAACTGCATCATCTTTGCTGTCAACATCGTCTCCAGAAAAAATAATCTCTTCAGCATCGGGCCCGAGGATAGCCAAAATTTTTCCTGAATCAAATTCCCTTGCGGCATCGACAAGGGTCGCAACCGCCGTCTCCGGGGCATTGAAACCCTGGCCTTTAAGAGTGCTCTTTTCAGCAAAGCCATTACCAGCGTTCATTATGATAAAAATCATCACCGTCAACCCCATCAACCATAAGTTGGTAACGGTTTGTAGTGATCTATTTTTAAGACATCCAGTCATAGTAGTATTCTCCCTCTTCAATTTGTTTGTTTCGCCCCCAAAGAAGGTCTCCCCGGAGGTATAAACCTGCCAACAGTCAGATATATTCTCGATCACCGACGACCACCACCACCACGACCGCCACCACGACCGCCGCCGCCACGACTCCGACTGGCGCCGCCACGATTACTCATATGACTGGTCCGACGACTCGAGCTGGAACTGTTAAAGGCGCTGGAGCGATTTGAGCGAGAGCGATTAGCTGAAGAACGATTAGCTGAAGAACGACCGGAGACATTTTGCCTCTTGCCAGAGTTTGAACCAAGAGCCCTCTGGCTGGCACTGCGATTACTCTTCAAACCCTGCTTATTGATTGAATCACGGGTTTTGCGGTTTAAGCCCTGCCCGGAGCGACCCCGACTGATATCTTTCTGCTTTGCCGCCCGGTCGGACTGACCGAATTTTTTCCGGGTCGATTTATCGTTGTAGGCCACCCCTTTCCGATGATTGGAGTTATGTTTCCAGGATTTTTTGCTACCTTGGCCTTTCCGATCGCCTTGGCCTTTGCGATCGCCGCGACCTTCGCGATTGACATCCTTATTGAAATTGTTAGTACGGTCAATATCGATATCGATATCACCACGCCCCCAGTTGGGACTGCACCAGCCACCTACCCCGATACCAATCGCAACTCCGACCCCAAAGCCGTAACCCGGATAAGGAGCATACCAGCCATATGGTGGATAGTAAGGATACCCCCAGCCACCATAAACGTATGAACAGGTATAGGATGGCACGTAAACAACTTCGGGATTGGTTGACTCTATAACTATAATTTTCTCTTCAACCGTAACCTTCTGCTGCTCGCTACTCTCCAGCTTACCCGCAGCTTTAGCCTTGGCCCTGAGGGTCTGGACCATATCCATAACCACTTTCTGATCAGCAAGAAAATAGTCACCCAGTCTTTTCGTGGCATCAAGATTTTCACTCATTGAAGCCAGAACCGTAGGGAAATGACAGATCGATTTAACACTGACATCCCACTCTTGCTCTTTTAAGGCCTTATCCAATGCATCATCTTTAAGCTTCGGCTTCTCCTTAACAAAACGGGCCGCCTCAACAATCTCAAGAGGATAGGTTGCCGCCATAAACATCTGCGCCAGTAACGTATCAGGATAGAGGGCGATCGGCCCTAGAACCTGGGCAAGCTCTCCTTCGCTGGCTGAGCCACTGGAACTTGCTGTTTTAGCCGGACTTTTGGCCGGAGCTTCCGCCGCTGAGACACTCTGCACCACTACCACAGTTGACAGAAATAAACTGAAAACCACAAAAAAAGTCAGTACCTGTAGATAATTTTTACATCTCTTCATCATATCCCCTCTTCATAAAAAGTCACAAATGCAAACCATACTTGGTGTGTTTTATTACATCAGTTTGAATTTTATATCTACAAAAAAATGAACTATCCTACTTTAGTATTAAGGTGAAGATTACTATAATGAACCTGGTGACGTCTATCCGGAATCCGACAGTTTAAGTTGGCAAGCAGCAAAGATCTTAACTAATCTAACCTGACCGCAGCCAGCAAAGATACGAAAGCTAGCACCAACAGAGCCGGAGCCCATGAGTCAGAACGTTTTGCAAACCTCATGGATTCGCCCGATGCCATGAGGTCATGTTTAACCCGTTCGACCACTTTTCTCGCAACCTTGTCACGCCCGAGCGGCCAGTAGCTACCACCACTCAAACTCGCCACGTTACGCAAAATTTCCGAATCCTGAGCCGTCCGGATAAGTTCGCCACCGGCATCACGATAGTAGCCCACAACCCGCCGACCATCCGGGGTGCGAATCGGAATCAACTCTGGACTCTCATGCCCGAGACCACAGACATAGATACGCCGGCCCGATTGCGCGGCTTTTCGGGCGATCGCTTCAATGGCTGTCGGACTATTATCAATATCTTCACCGTCTGACAGCAACAGGATAATGCCCGCACTGATATCCGGGCTCCGCTCAACTATATTCATACCGCATTCAAGACCTGAAACCAGGTTGCTGCCGGGCTCGGCCAAGGCCAGGTAATCAAGATTTTCAACCTGATAGCGACAAAAACCATAATCTGTAGTCAAGGGCACCAGCTCATAGCTGTGGGCGGCAAAAACAAAGATACCGACTTGCTCACCACGAACTTCATCCAACAAATTCAGCACCAACTGCCGCACCCGATTAAGACGATGGTGAATCGGACGCGGCAGTTGGTGCTCCTCTGGAAATACGGCGTCCTCAGCAAGCATCGATTTTGAGATATCGATGCCGATAGCAACAGCGACACCGCGCTTTTCAAAAATCGGTTTGACCCTGTAGGTCACCGGTTCGGCAAGGGCTAACAACAGACTAGTTCCAGCCCCGACCAGTAATAGCAACGCAATTCTGCCCCCACCCGAACGACTTGGGGCAAAAAAAAGGGCTTCTCGTTGCAACCTTGTTTTTTCACTCTGCCTGAGCGCTACAAAAATGTAGAGCAGCAGCGGAATTACACCTAAAAGCCAGCCCGGATAAAGAAAAGTCATCACTCTATTTCCGAATCCGGTTGTCAGGTGGCTCGCCAACCATAAAACCGGCACTTTCCGGCAACATTGTCGCCAGATTCTTGCGCGAATTAAATCCGGCCGGCTCACCTGCAATAACCTTGGCGATTTCTGACAATTTTATATTAGTTGATAAAAATTCAAGGTTCCAGCGCGGAATGTTGCTCAACCCTTCAAACTCTGACACTCGGTCAACCCAAAAAATAGCTTTTTTAAGGTGGGTAGTCGCCATGCGCAAATGGGCTTTGACAAATTCAATCTCCCTCTCCTGAAAAAGCCCCTGCAAAGCCTGCAGCAGAGAACTTACCCCGAGTAGATTATGGACTCGCCAAAGGGCCTGAGGTGATGCAAGTTCAAGTTCCAGCAAGTGCTCGCCCTCCTGCTGAATCAGGAGCAGGAGGCTATCAAGCCTTTCAGACAAAAACTCTTCGGCTCCATCACGATTAAGCTCTTCAGCCTTATAAAGCTTATCAAAAACTGTCTCAGCCATAAACCAGCGCCGCCGCATGATGCGTATTTTGAGCCAAGGACTCTCTGAATGTAAAGCTAGAAAGCGCGCGACTGCATCCTGATGATCACTTAATTTATCCGCCAGTTCAACATCCGCCGCAACCAGCTCTAAAGCATGATTGCGACGACCATCCCGATCGGCCAGATAGATAAGTGTCAAACCGACAAACAGGCAAAAGAGGGCTGAGATAGCAAGCAAACTGCTGCTTCTGAAACTAAAATTCATCATAACTATACCCGACAATAACTACCAGCGGACAAATGCCGGTAACTGCCTGAAAACCGCATAAAGGGTAAAAAAAACGAGGGCGGCAAGCATAAACCAGAACCTGGTCGGCCGGGCTACGGTCTCGGAAACCGTTAAAAGCCGGTTTTTCTCCAAAGTGTTGATCTGGTTATAGACCTTGCGCATAGTCAGCTGATCGACGCTTCCTGACATGAAAAAAAGGGCGCCGTTTTGACCGGACAAGGCATTTTTCACCGACTCATCAACCTGCTCGTCAACGGCTATGAGGTAGAGTTTGACCCCGATTCTTTTGAGCAATTTGATTAAAGCTAAGAGATCCGGCAAACCCCGTTCACGGCCACGACTACCCTGACTGACCTTGATACGCCCATCGGTAAAAAGAATGATTGCCACCCCCCGCTCCAGACCAAGCCCCTGCAATTTTGCCGGCACCGCCAGCTCGTGATCAGATGCGCCCGCCAAAAGATAACGCATATCCTTAAGCTGAGCAAATGTCGGACGCTCCGCTTCAGGCAGCATCATAAAAACCGCCGACATCGCCAACCAGACCGCGTATGAGACATTGGTTGCCCCACCCACCGCCATCTGGCGCGCGATACGACTCGCCTTTTTCGAGTCAAGGAGATCGATTTTTTCTCTAAGGATACGCCGGTCGAGAGTCAACGGAGCGAGCAGGCGGGCGGAATTTGAGAAGGCCACCAGGCCGATCATATCTTCAGGCGGCCGCAAATCAACAAAGGATTGCAACCCCTCCCGAGCAACATCGGCCAGGGTTTCCCCAGCCCCCCCGCCCGATGTTCGTTGCCCAGATAATCTCTGCATAGAACCGGAAAGATCCTGAACCAACATCAACCAACGGCTTTCGCGGAAACTCTCATGGCGAATTTCACCATAGCGATAGTTGGCACAGGCAAAAACCAGACAGACTAATACGATACCGGCCAGGAGGCGCAGTAGATTCAGCTGCCACCAGCCGGGTTTAAGCTCCTCTGAGACCAGATGGGCCGGAGCAAACTTGATCGCGACTCGATTTTTTTGCTGGCGACGACCAAAAAGAAATCCCAGAAAAACCAACAAAAAGAGAGCCTGGGGATATTCAAAACCCATATCTCTCCCCTTCTACTTGACAAAATTCCCGTAACCACTCAACCAGATCGGCCCGCAGTCGGATAAATTCGGGATCAGCCCTCCTCTCAGAAGCGATAGTCAGATCAATTTCCGCCCATATCTGCGTCAAGCTGATCAGAGATTGGCTCTCCAGAAACGGGGAGAGCCGGGAGACAAACAGAACCCCACTACCTCCGGCATCAATCCCCGACAGTTTCAACTGCAGGACAATGAATCTACGGAGCAGATGATCAACCTCGATCAGATAGTTATAATGATTTTCTACCTCTGCCAGTTTGAGGGTTTCAAGCAAAAGAGAGGCGACCTCCTGCAACCGTGCCGCCGCCCCTGACAACCCTCGCACAGCCCCCTTCTCCCGGCACCTGTGGGCGACAAAAAAGAGAACAAAGCCGAGCAACATGAAAGTCACAATAGCGTAAACATAGAGTCGAGATCGGGTCTGCCAGCCAACTAATCCGGTCGGGAAAAATCCAGGTTCATCCGTGGCAATCAGTAACGACTTTGGCAAATCCCCCTGAGGATGCATACTCGCAATCTTGACCCCGACGCTGTTACTAACCAGCGTATGAACAGCAGGTTCAACCTCACTCTTTTCAGCACCCTTCACTGAGAGATTACAGGTCAGAGAGAGCGGTTTCAAAGAATATTCACCGGGAGCATAGAAAAACATCTTGCCCGGCAGAACAATCTTTTTACTTTCCCCTAATTTTAAGGTATCAAAATTTTCAATTTCATAGTCGAACAACTCTTCCTGCAAGCCTTGCGGCCGCAGGGCCAAGCGCCGCAGGGAACCGATATCAACCCCGACCCCATCACCTAAGTGCACCCGGATAACGAAGGCTATGGGGTCCCCTAAGCGCCCGCCATTAAGTGGGCATTCGAGAACCAGCTCACCGATCTCATCAGCCCTAGTCAAACTGACTGCGGCGGGTCCGAGATGACAGCTCAGCACCAGAACGATGCAAAATAAAATGGGGAAAAATCGATTCATACTTAAACTTTATCTGCCATCAGATCATTAACCTTAAGGATAAAATCATCGGCTGGGGTGATAACCGCAGAGACCACTCCGGCCCGTTGCAAAATCTCTTTCTGCTGCTGCAAAAATACCTGCATGGCCCGATTGTAACTCTGCCACTTACCCAGGTCAAGTTCACAACTGACCCCGGTCTCGGGATTCTTACAGGAGAGCAGACCGGAGAGCCCTGTAGGCATCTCTTTTTCAACCTCTTCCAAAAGTTGCAGAGCGGTAATTTCATAACCATCAATCATAAATTGACCTTCAGGCAGAGGGTCAAGAAAGTCTGACAAGAGAAAAATTAAGCCCCGAAAAGGCAGACCCTCTAAAAAAGAGCTCACCTCATCATAAGAGAAAGACGAACCGGACTCAGGTTGGTGGCCGGCCAGGGCCTCGACCAAATCAAAGAAAGAGTCACTTCCGCTATGCGGTGGCAGGTAAACCAACGGCCCATCAGCCCACAACAGAAGACCACAAGGGTTGTTACTGACAATTACCGACCAAGCCACAGAAGCAGCAATATTATCAGCTAAAAGAGCTTTACGGCCCCAGGCCATTGAACCACTGAGATCGCAGACCAGGAGCATATTGTAATGACTTTCAGCTAAAAATTCCCGAACATAGAGTTTGCCGGTCCGCCCCAATGCTGACCAATCGATCCGGCTTGCCAGATCTCCGGGCTGAAAGGCCCGCAAACCGTCAAATTCATAACCACTACCAGGTTTGCTACTCTCCCAATCGCCGGGCAAAATTTCGCCGACGCGCTGATGTGCAACAATTTTCAGGAGCTCATCCTTGTTCAGGAGCCCAGAGTTCAGGGGTCCTGATACCGCATTGGTTTCATGAAAATTTGCCATCAACAGGCCTTAACCTGGCCCAGCAGACGCTCGATCAGGATCTCCGGCGCCAGCTGTTCCGCCCGCGCCCGATTATTGAGCAGCAGACGATGTCTCAGCACGTGGGGCAGAAGGTTCTCAACATCGGCAAAATCGACAAAATCCCGGCCTCGACAAAAAGCCCGAGCTTTACACAAAGCGAGTAGCGATTCAGGCGCTCGCGACGATGCTCCGAGCCTGAGGTAGTCGTGAACCCCGGCAATAAATCCACTCTCACCAGACAAACGAGGACGACTCGCAAGACAAAGTTTCAACATATAGTTCATAACCGTATCTGAAACCCCGATCTGAGCATGGACCTTCGCCTGCAACGAAACTATCTCAGATACAAAAAATATGGCTGAAAGGTCGGCAAAGCGCTGGTCAAAATCACTATTCTTACGTTGCAGAAGCAGTAATTCATCGGCATACTCAAGGTATTCAACCTTGAACTTAACCATGAAACGATCTACCTGGGCTTCGGCTAAAGGATAGGTTCCAACCTGCTCAATCGGATTCTGAGTCGCTAATACCATAAATGGTTGGGGCAGTGAAAAATGCTCATCTTCTAAACTTACTTTCTTCTCCTGCATCGCCTGCAGCAAGGCCGACTGAACCTTGGGCGAGGCCCGATTGATCTCATCAGCAAGAAAAAAGTTGCAAAATATAGGCCCTTTTCGATAGTTGAAAACTTCATCACGGACCCGATAGACCATGCTCCCGAGAATATCACCCGGCATCTTATCCGGAGTAAACTGAAAACGATTAAAATCCCCTCCGAAAACCCGGGCAAAGGTCTCAACCACCAGACTTTTTGCGACCCCGGGCACCCCTTCGAGAAGAATATGACCTCGAGCCAACAGGGTGTAAAGTAAGATATCCAGCAGCTCTTCCTGGCCGACGATAACACTGCGCAAATCCGCTCGCAGACGTTCTAACTTCTCACTGATCTGGATGGTTCTCTGATTTTCCATATCCTTCCTTGATCTTATTGCACATGGTTGTATCCGGTAAGGTTCTAATTAATGAAGTTTGCGACACCATCAAGACCTACACCCTTTGCCCAAATAATTCAAAGATATTTTGCCCGAGTTCACTAGCAAATCATTTGAGTTTGGGGTTGTCTGGTCGTTTAATCATTACAAATATGCTATTGTTTATCATTTTTGCATCGACATTACGTTGAACTGAAATCGTGATACAAACCTGCAGAGTCGCGGACTCTCTCTCCATGAAATGGCGACCCACCTGAACGGTCGTTTCGAGATGGCAACTACATTGATTCAGAATGCCGCAGCTACTGAAAAACCACAGATCCACAGGGTTATCTCAACTTAAAAAGCCCGCTCTCTTTCACACAACTGAAAGAGAGCGGGCTTTTTTGTTTTTTTAACAAAGACCTCTGACTATTTCAAAAAATCGGGATCTTGATATTTTGGGTTCGGGTATTCATAAAAACCTTCCCCTGAACTCACCCCCATTTTGCCCTTATCTATCCATTCTGTTTTAATTCTGTGGGCCCGGTCTAAAAGTTGTTGATTATTTGATTTTTTCCCACTCATTAATGCAATATTGTAAACCGTCTCCATGCCGACTATATCAAGAATCCCAAATGGTCCAGCTTTTGCGCCGGTGGCAATCATCCAGGTTTTGTCGATACTTTCGCAGTCAGCGACATCGGAAAAAAACAAATTCTGACCAGCTGTCAGAAACGGAATCAACAATGAATTAAGAATATAACCACTCTGCTCTTTATGGATTGGAATTGGAACCATTCCTATAGCACGGGCAAAGTCAATAACAATTTCAAAACAACTTGAATCGGTTCCCGGATGCATCATAACTTCGCCAACATTTGCATCCCAAACCGGATTAGCAAAATGAAGCGCCAGAAATTTCTCCGGCCGACCAGTTTCCAAAGCATACATACTCGGAACCATGGTCGAAGAATTAGTCGTAAAAATAGTTTTTTCAGGTGCAGCTTTAGCAAGCTCAAGGTAGAATTTTTTCTTTATATCAAGGTTTTCCGGAACCGACTCACTAATCAAATCGGCATCCTTAACCGCATCGGCCAAATCCGTAGTGTAAATAATTCTGCTCAAGGTACCCTCTACTTCCTCCTGACTGAAACCCCGACGTGAATGAAAAAGTTCAGCAAACTGCCGATGATTTCTTTTACCACCGGCAAGTCCTTCGGCAAAGACATCGTAAACGGTAACATTAAAACCATGCTGCGCGACCTGCCAGGCGACTTGCGAGCCCAAAACTCCAGCCCCGGCTATGGTTACATTAGTAATCTTCATTTTTATCCTTTTCCAATTAAAAGACAATCATCACAAAAAATCCTGCTCTCTATTACACGAATAAAAGGAAGCGATCTTTTTATGAGGGTTATTTATCCCAAAATCATTTTTTAGATATATTCTCGAATCAGGATTTCGGCAATCTGAACGGCGTTTAGGGCGGCGCCTTTGCGAATATTGTCGGCGACAACCCAGAGGTTAATACCATTGGCGATCGACTCGTCTTCACGAATCCGGCCAACTAAAGTAGCATCCTGACCGGCACCGTCAATGGCCAAAGGATAGCGGTTCTCAGCCAGATCATCGACCAACTCAACTCCCGGCGCCCGTTCCATAAGCTCACGCACTTCGTCAACCGTGATTTTTTCGTCGGTTTCGATATTAATCGATTCGGAATGACAAAAAAAGACCGGCACCCGGACGGCGGTGGCCGTCACGCCAATGGCGTCATCAGCAAAAATCTTTTTCGTCTCGCGCACCATTTTCATCTCCTCTTTCGAGTAGCCGTTCTCAAGAAAGACATCGATATGGGGCAGACAGTTAAATGCGATCTGATGCGGGTAGACGTTGACCGGCATCTCCGGTTCCTGGTTAAAAAGGGAGAAGACCTGTTTTTCAAGCTCATCGATCGCTTTCTTACCGCTGCCGGAAACTGCCTGGTAGGTCGAAACCACAACCCGACGAATCCCGACTTCATCGTAAATCGGTTTCAGGGCAACCACCATCTGAATGGTCGAGCAGTTGGGATTGGCGATAATCCCGCGCATTTTGTAATCAGCGATTGCTCCGGGATTAACCTCGGGCACGACCAACGGCACATCTTCGTCCATGCGGAAAGCGTTGGTGTTATCGATGACCACGGCACCGCTGGCGGCGGCAATCGGGGCAAAAACTTCACTGATTGAGCCGCCGGCGGAAAAAAGTGCAATATCGACCCCGTCAAAGGAGTCTTCGGTCAACTCTGCAACAATATATTCGTCACCTTTAAATTCATAAGTTTTGCCGACCGATCTGGCTGAGGCCAGAAGTTTCAGCTCTGACACCGGAAAATCCCGGGCTTCTAAAGTTGCAATCATCTCATTGCCGACCGCGCCAGTCGCCCCAACCACAGCGACACTATAACCTGCCTGTTTCATTTAAATCTCTCCGTCTCTAATCCTATAACGTTAATAATTTGTAAGTCACTAAACCGTTACCTGCGGACGATTGCGTTTTTTGTATTCAAGCTTATTCAGGGCATTCATATAGGCCTTGGCACTGGCAACCACGACACAGGTATGCGCCCCCTGGCCCATCACCGTCAAACCGTCTTCCTTGATCCTGACGGTAACCTCGCCCAGCGCGTCCGCACCCCCTGTAATTGATTTAACCTCATAAGTCAAGAGACGGCTCTGCGTATTGGTTAACTGTTTGATTGTTTTGAAAATAGCATCGATTGCACCATCCCCGAATTCAGCCCCGCGCACGACCTTACCTTCGACCTCAATCTCCAAGGTAGAGTTCGGCATCGCCTCGGTACCGCTGTTGACACTGACGAAATTAAGCTTGTAGTAATGCGGGATACGAATAATTTCATCGGCGACCAAGGCATCAATATCCTCGTCAAAAATCTCTTTTTTCTTATCGGCCAACTTTTTAAACGCAACAAATGCAGTCTCAATCTGTTCCGGCTCAAGTTCATAACCAAGATCGGAAATTTTTTCCTGAAAAGCGTGGCGGCCGGAGTGCTTGCCCATAACCAGACTGTTCTGCGGCAAACCGATCGATTCCGGGGTCATAATCTCATAGGTCGCTTTATTTTTCAAAACCCCATCCTGATGGATACCGGCCTCATGCGCGAAAGCATTGGCCCCGACGATCGCTTTATTGGGCTGGACCCGAATGCCGGTGACCTGGCTCACCAAACGACTCGCGGGATAGATCTGCGGGGTCACAATATTAGTTGTATATGTCAGGTTGTCGGGCCGGGTGCGGAGCGCCATAACCAACTCTTCCAAAGATGAGTTGCCAGCGCGCTCACCGATACCGTTGATAGTGCACTCAACCTGACGCGCCCCGGCTTCAATCGCGGCAATTGAATTTGCCGTCGCCAAACCGAGATCATTATGGCAGTGAACCGAGATTACGACTCCGTCGCCGCCATGTGGCAGACGGTTTTTAATCTCCTCAATCATTGAGAAATATTCGCGCGGCACCGTGTAGCCGACCGTATCCGGGATATTAATGGTTCTGGCCCCGGCCTTGACCACGGCGGTTAATATTCTAACCAAAAAATCGATATCACTGCGGGTCGCATCTTCGGCTGAGAATTCAACATTCGAGGTTAATGTGCAGGCGTAGCGCACGGCCGCAACCGCCTGTTCGAGCACGGCATCGGCCTCCATCTGCAGTTTATGCTGCATATGAATAGGTGAAGTCGCAATAAAAGTGTGAATCCGGGGATCGGCCCCACCCTTTAAGGCATCCCAGGCCCGATCAATATCTTGCTGGTTGGCCCGGGCAAGACCGGCTACCTGACAGCTGCGAATCTCATCACTGACCAGTTTCACCCCGGCAAAATCACCCTCTGAAGCGATCGGAAAACCGGCTTCTATGACATCAACCCCGAGTTTTTCGAGCTGACGGCCAATTAACAGCTTCTCCTCCACGTTCATACTCGCACCGGGTGATTGTTCGCCGTCTCTTAAGGTCGTATCAAAAATTGTTATCCTGTCCATGATTTCCTCCACTTAAATTATTCATTACAAAAAAATGTTATCAGAAACAAAAAACCCCCTGAATTCTGTCTGCGAACTCAGGGGGTTTTGTATTTTACGAAAATTTAAAGTCTGCTGCTAGTTGCTATCTAATGGCACACTCTTCTCTTCGGCCCCTTGAGTCCGCTTTTTTAGTAGTCCGGTTAGCTGCAGCAGAAACTTGACCGGCCCGGAAAATGTGTAGATAAAGGCCAGGGCGAAAAGGGAAATCTGGGGCTCGGCCGCTATCACGATAAATGTCACTGCCATCATCACCAACGCCACAAAGGGGGCCCGACCACTTAAGATAGACTCCTTAAATGCCGGATATTTAATGTTGCTGACCATCAAGAATGCCAAACCATAACAGAGCAAAAGCAAAATCACATTGCTCTCAATACCGGTGGCGCCAAGGTGCTCACAGATTAAAACTGTGGTCGCCGCCATACTCGCCGCAGCCGGAATTGGTAAACCGTTAAAGGTTCCCTTATCGCTGGTTTCCGCTTGAATATTATAACGCGCCAGACGCAAAGCCCCGCAGGCAACAAAAAGAAATGCTGCCAGCCAGCCGAGACGACCAAACGAAGAGAGACTCCATAGAAAAATCAACAGGGCCGGAGCCACACCAAATGAAACCAGATCAGCCAACGAATCAAACTCCATTCCAAAACGGCTGGTCGCATTCATCATCCGCGCAACTTTACCATCAAGAATATCAAAAAGATTCGCAACCACAACAGCTGTGGCCGCTAAGGCAAAATCACCCTTAACCGCTGAAATGATGGCAAAAAAACCACAAAAGAGGTTGCCCATGGTAAACAGATTGGGCAGCAGATAAACTCCGCGAATCATGTCAGCACCTTCCTTCAGCATTTAAGGTTACAAATTATATTTTCGACTACTACTGCGCTACACTAACACATTTAGTCAACATTTGGCAAGTAGCCAATAATTGTCTCACCGGCTTTAACATGTTGGCCAACCGAAACATCTATTTCAGTATCTGTCGGCAGATAGAGATCCACCCGTGACCCAAAACGAATAAGTCCGAAACGCTCGCCTTTTTCCAAGCGGTCGTCAGGCTCAACGAAACAAACAATCCGCCGGGCAATCAGGCCGGCGATCTGGATAAAAGCGATCCGACGCTGGTAATCATCCTCAATTACAACCAGATTGCGCTCATTCTCTTCCGCGGCCTTATCCAGGTTAGCGGAGAAAAATTTACCCGCTTTATAATGGATATCAAGCACCCGGCCGGCAGCCGGCGAGCGATTAACATGAACATTAAAAATCGACATAAAGATACTGACTTTGATACTCTCTTTTATTCCCGCAAGCTCGGGCCCGTCAACCTCCGTAACTGAAAGCACACGACCATCCGCCGGCGAGACTATCGACCCCTCTTTAAGGGGTGCGAAACGTTCGGGATCGCGAAAAAAAGAGCCACAAAAGATCCCCAGAATCAGGGTTAATTTCCAAAGCCAGCCCCATCCCAGAAGAAAAAAGATAATCGTTGCCAGGCCAAACCCGATCACCCAGCGATGACCTTCCGGGTGAATCCTGTCCATAATTGGTAGACTACTGAATTTCACGTATCACTCCTCTAGTTTTTGTTCTTGTCGACTAGTTTATTCTTACCAATCCAACTCATCATGGAACGTAATTTCGCGCCGACCTCTTCAATTTCATGCTCTTCACCATTACGGGTCAAGGCATTAAAAACCGGTCGATTGGCCTGATTTTCCAATATCCATTCCCGCGCAAAAGAGCCGTCCTGAATCTCTTCAAGGATCTCCGCCATAGCTTCGCGGCTCTCTTCATTGATAACCCGCGGCCCCCGGGTCAGATCGCCGAACTGAGCGGTGTTGCTGATTGAGTAACGCATATTACTGATTCCGCCCTCATAAATCAAGTCAACAATTAATTTTAGTTCGTGCAGACACTCAAAATAGGCCATCTCCGGAGCATAACCGGCGTCGACCAGGGTTTCAAAGCCGGCCCGGATCAACTCGGTCACACCGCCGCAGAGAACCGCCTGTTCACCGAAAAGATCCGTCTCGGTCTCTTCCCGGAAACTAGTCTCAATAATTCCGGCCCGGCCACCGCCAATGCCGCAGGCATATGCCATTGCCATGGCCCGGGTATCTCCAGCCGGATCCTGATGTACAGCTATTAGAGTGGGGACGCCCATCCCTTGAGTATATTCATGCCGAACCAGATGACCCGGACCTTTCGGAGCCGCCATAAATACATTGACGCCTACCGGCGGCATAATCTGACCATAATGGATATTAAAACCGTGGGCAAAGGCGAGATAGTCACCGTCATTGAGATTCGGCACAATCTCTTCGTTATAGAGTTTGGCCTGCAGCTCATCCGGAACCAAAATCATAACAATCTGAGCCTGGCGCACGGCTTCAGCTGTTTCAAACAGCGGCAGGCCACCGGTCTCCGCTTTCTGCCATGAAGGACCACCGCGCCGCAGACCGACAATCACATCAAATCCGCTCTCTTTCAAGTTGTGAGCGTGCGCATGTCCCTGACTGCCATAACCTATAACCGCAATTTTTTTACCTTGCAAAACTGCCGGATTCGAATCTTTTTCATAATAGAGCTGCATAATCTTTCCCCTTCTTTTAAAATTAGATTTAATTTTTAACACCGTCCCGCGCCAGGGCGACCATACCCGTACGCGACATCTCTTTGATTGCAAATGGAGACAGCACTTCGAGTGCGGCTTCGATTTTGGCCCGCTCCCCGGTCAATTCGGCAATCAGTGACCGCGCCCCCAACTCCAGAACCCGACCCTGATAAACATCCACCAGACGCAACAGCTCAAGCCGTTTCGGGCCGCTGTTAACAGCAAATTTCAAAAGCACCATCTCGCGCGCCATCTGCACTGATTCGGTGAGTTCAACCACTTTGATCACATTAATCAACTTGTTGAGCTGTTTGGTAATCTGCTCAATTATATGATCATCACCAATGGTAACAATCGTCATGCTGGAAATAGTTTTATCTTCAGTTTCAGCAACCGTTAAACTCTCAATGTTAAACCCGCGACCGCTGAAAAGAGAGGCGATCCGTGACAGCACACCAAATTCATTCTCAACCAGAACACTGATAATATGTTTCATTTCAAGCCCCCCTATACCAGCAACATATTTGAGATGGCTTCACCGGCGGGCACCATCGGATAAACATTCTCTTCCGCCGCAACCACGATATCAACCACCACTGGACCCGGATGCGCGAACGCCTGCCGCAAAACCGGCTCAACCTCTTCCGGCTTTGTCGCCCGCAAACCCAGGGCGCCATAGGCATCAGCCAACTTAACAAAATCGGGTGCGTGATCCATTGTCGTTGAGGAGTAGTGTTTATCGAAAAAGAGCTCCTGCCACTGTCGCACCATACCAAGATAGCCGTTATTCAAGATAATCACCTTCACCGGCAGGTTATACTGAACCACGGTAGCCAGCTCCTGACTGTTCATCTGAATACTGCCGTCACCGGCGATATCGATAACCAGACGCTCCGGAAAAGCGACTTGGGCTCCCATTGCCGCCGGCAGACCGTAACCCATCGTCCCGAGACCACCGGAGGTCAACCAGCTGCGGGGTTCGGTAAAAGTAAAAAACTGGGCTGCCCACATCTGATTCTGACCGACTTCAGTGCTGACAATCGGATTTTTATCACGGGTCAACTCGCCAATCTTCTCCACCACAAACTGGGGTTTGATGATGTCATCCTGCTGATATGAGAGTTTATGGAGGTCGCGCCAGCGGGCAACTTCAGCCAACCACGCATCATGACCGCCGGCACAGGCTTTGGTCTCGGTTTCTGAGCTTTTCATGAGATCCAGCATTTTACCAAGAACATCGGCAACATCGCCAACGATTGGAATATCGACGCTGACATTTTTACTGATTGATGTCGGATCGATATCGATATGGATAATTTTGGCATCGGCCGCAAATTTATCCACCCGCCCGGTAACCCGGTCGTCAAAACGAGCCCCTAAAGCCACCAGAACATCACTCTCCGTCACCGCCATATTTGCACGATAGGTACCGTGCATTCCCAGCATCCCCAGGGAAAGCTCATCATCCTCAGGAAAAGCACCGAGCCCCATCAGGGTCGTTGTCACCGGAATCCGCAAAGAGCGGGCAAGTTCCGTCAACTCCTTGGCTGCATCTGCCAGCACTACGCCGCCGCCAACATAAAAAACCGGCTTTTTGGCCTTAAAAATAATCTCCATGGCCCGCTGAATCTGGCCCGGATGGCCAGCATAATTTGGGTTATAGCCTTTAAGCAAGGTTTTGGTTGCCGCTTTTTTCAAACATTTACCAGCAATCACATCTTTTGGCAGGTCAATCAATACCGGTCCCGGCCGGCCGCTGCCGGCAATATGAAACGCTTCATTAATTATCCGTTCAAGATCCTCAACCCGTTTAACCAGAAAATTATGTTTGGTGCAGGGCCGGCTAATGCCAACAATATCGGCTTCCTGAAAAGCATCGTTACCGATTAAAGGAGTCGGCACCTGACCGGTAAACACCACCATAGGAATTGAATCCATCGATGCCGTCGCCAGTCCGGTTACGGTATTTGTCGCCCCCGGCCCGGAGGTCACCAGGGCGACCCCGGTCTTACCGGTCGCCCGAGCATAGCCATCGGCCGCATGCACTGCCGCCTGCTCATGGCGCACCAGAAAATGACGGCATGAGTAATCCGGCAGACAATCGTATAAATTTATCACCGCGCCCCCGGGATAACCAAAGATAACCTCAACCCCCTGCTCCTGCAAAACCTCAAGCAGTATCTGCGCTCCGCTTATCTCTTTCATAAGTTTTCTCCCTCTAATAATATAATGCGAGAACAGACCCCGCAACCCAAAGTAACCTTTTTGACCCGCAGTATCTTAACAAGTAAAGAACCGGTTTGGCAGTATGCTTCGCTCTCGTTAATGGGGTCAAAGCTAAAGCAATGACCCCGCTCTGTGGAGTTTGGAAGTTATAAAACCAAAATTTTCTTATTTTTTTGACAACTTTTCAGGTGCAAGAAACAAATTCTCCCGCAACCGACATTACAGCACCCAAACATTTAAGGCTGCAATGAAACCGTATTTAGCCCGGCTGCCTCAGGCAGGCCGAGCATTAAGTTCATAT
>JAOZKP010000008.1:17011-24736 GCA_029935295.1 bacterium
AATGAAACCGTATTTAGCCCGGCTGCCTCAGGCAGGCCGAGCATTAAGTTCATATTCTGCACCGCTTGGCCGGCGGCCCCTTTAACCAGATTGTCAATTGCTGAAAAGAGGATCAAACTTCGCTTGTCTGCGGCCAGGACATAACCGATATCACAATAGTTACTACCACGAACCCCGCCTAATGTCGGCAGTTCACCGGCCGGCAGAATCCGGACGAAGGTTTCATCAGCATAAGCCCGGTTAAAGGCCTCCTCAATTTCAGCCGCAGCAACATCTCGCGACAGCGGAAGATAGATCGAGGATAGAATCCCCCGATTGACCGGCAGCAGATGCGGAACAAAAAGCAGCTGCGGCGCGATGCCGGCAACCCGTTCAAGCTGTTCTACCATCTCCGGCTGATGCCGATGATTACCCACCTTGTAAGGCTTAAAGTTTTCATTCACCTCACAATAGAGCGAGCCCAGACTAAGGCCACGACCCGCACCACTGGTACCAGATTTTGCATCAATAACAATGGTTGCCTGACGCTCGATCAGATTAAGCGGTAAAATCGCCGCCAATGGTAGAATTACGCTGGTAGGATAACAGCCGGGATTACCGACTATCTTGGCTTCAGGAATTTCCGCCCGGAAAAGCTCCGGCAGACCGTAAACTGCTTTATCTAACAATTCCGGTTGGGTATGCGGCTGATACCAGCTCTCATAGAGTTCACGGTCGCTGAAACGGTAATCAGCACTTAAATCAACCACCTTTTTCCCGGCATGATAAAGTTCAGCCACTACTTCTATTGCGGCTTTATGCGGCAGAGCCGTAAATACCAGATCGGCCATTTCCGCAATTTTCGCAACCTGATTATCAATAAATTCAAGCTCAACAATCTCCCGCAACGACGGAAAAAGCTCAGAAACCGGTACTCCAATATGCTGACGCGAGGTTACCGCCGTCAACTCAACCTCAGGATGACCGGCAAGAATTCGCATCAACTCAACTCCGGTGTAACCACTCGCTCCGATAATCGCCACTCTCATTTTCACCATAATTTTCTCCTCATCCGGAATGCCGGAAACAAAAAAAGGGAGACCGTTTTTGCGGCCTCCCTTTGCTGTAAGTTTTTCTCTTACCAGATTCGATTTAACGTTTCGAGAACTGGTAGCGAGCTCGGGCGCCACGTTGGCCGTATTTTTTACGCTCCTTAATTCGCGCATCACGGGATAGAAAACCCGCTTTTTTTAGGACACCACGTAGCTCAGGATCATACTCCTGCAAAGCCTTACTTATACCATGCTTAACCGCACCGGCCTGGCCGGAAACCCCACCGCCGATGACTTTTATCATAAAATCAAATTTATTATCGCATTCAGCTACGGAAAGCGGCTGAAAAATCATCTCACGCGCAACATCCATAGTAAAATAGTCTTCAACACTACGACCATTGACTTTGATGTCACCACTGCCTTCACTCAGCCAAACTCTGGCAATTGCCGATTTTCTTTTTCCGGTTGCGTATAACCTTGTTGCACTCATATCGAAGTCCTAAATTATATTAACGTTTTTATTTACTTGGCGCCAAGATTAGAAGCTTAGAGCTCTCTGGCAACCGGGTTCTGGGCCTTATGTGCGTGCTCAGTTCCGGCATAAATTTTAAGCTTCTGCATCATCTTGCGTCCCAGCTTATTTTTCGGCAACATACCCTTAACTGCATTATTAATGAGCTCGGTCGGATTTTTCTCCAACAGTTCAGCAGCAGTAATGCCTTTAATACCTCCGGCATAGCCGGTGTAATGGTAATAGATTTTGTCTTTAAGTTTATTACCGGTCAAACGAATTTCTGCCGCATTAACCACAACAACATAATCGCCGGTATCAACATGCGGGGTGTAGATCGGTTTATTCTTACCCCGCAGAATTGTAGCTATTTCACTAGCCAAACGTCCAAGAACCTGACCCTGAGCATCAAACAAATGCCATTTTTGCTCAAATTCACCAGGTTTTGCTACATAAGTCTTCATCGGTTTTCTATTCTCCAGAAAAAACAGCCGGTCACACGATAAATCTCACCGCAACCGGTCAACTACATAAACCCTAAAAGCCCGTCTCATAAAAAAATAAGGGCAACAATTTTGAAGGGGGACTTTCTAATACAGCAGGCCGCCATTGTCAAGTTCTTTTTGCCGGCATGATAAAAAGTTCCAACCTGAAGAACTCGCAAACAAACAACTCAGGAAAAATCTTTACGCCGTTCGGCAAACAGTGCCAGCACCATATCCAGATCAGCATGAGTCAAATCGGCACTTATTGTCACCCGCAACAGGGATTGCCCGGAAGCTACCGTCGGCGGTCGAATCCCCTGAATAAAAACTCCCTGTTCCAGAAACCAAGCACTCAACTCCATAGTTTTATTCGGATCACCGACAACTACAGGAATAATTGGTGTCGGATCATCACACACTGCAATCCCAAGACGTTTGAGACCGCACCGGAAATAGTCAGTCAGAGATCGCAGATGCGACACAATTTCCGGTTCTGCAACCAGCAGATCAATAGCCGCCAACGAAGCTCCCAGAGCGGCAGGCGGTAATGCCGTTGAATAGATAAGACTGCGGGCTTTGTTAACCAAGTAATCAATATATTGCGAGGCTCCGGCAACATAGGCCCCACAACTCCCCAGAGCCTTACCCAGAGTTCCCATCTGAATATCAATATCATTATAGTCAAGCCCAAAATGCTCGGCTGAGCCACGGCCGCCACAGCCCAGCACGCCGGTGGCATGGGCATCATCCACCACCAGAACCGCATCATATTTTCGGGCAAGTTCAGAAATCCCCGGTAGCGGCGCGATATCGCCATCCATACTGAAAACACTGTCCGTCACAATCAGCCGCCGCCGGAAACCGGCGGCACTGTTTTGCAACAGATCTTCCAGATGTTCGACATCACAATGCCGATAAATCTTCAGTTGGGCCCGGCTCAAGCGACAACCGTCAACAATGCTGGCATGATTCAAAGCATCACTGTAGATTACATCCCCGGTGCCAACCAAAGTTGTTAAAATGGCTAAATTAGCCACATAACCACTATTGAACAGCAGGGCCTGAGGAGTTTTTTTGAAATTTGCTATCTTTTCTTCAAGTTCAACGTGCAACCCCATTGTTCCCGAGATCAGACGCGAAGCTCCGGCCGAACAGCCATAAATCTCGGTTGCCGCCCGACTCCGGGCCCGCAGCTGCGGATGATTGGCAAAACCGAGATAGTTGTTAGAGCAGAGCAGCAGAATCGGCTGCCCCTGCAAACTGGTATGAGCCTGCTGCGGCCCATCGATAGTCCGTAGAAAACGGAGCTGCCCCATCTCTTTAAGTTGATCAAGTTCAGATGCAAGTTCACCTGCTAATGATTTGCCAATAACCACTCTACTCACCTGCGGCATCTGATTCAAACGCCCGCCAGTCCGCCAGCAAACGCTGATCACCTGACCACTGCCGACCGCTGGTCGTCAAATAGTTACCAACCATTAAACCATTGGCACCGGCGGCAAAAATAAGTGACTGAAAATCGCCGAAAGTCCGCTGCCGGCCGCCGCAAATGCGGATATCGACCGTGGGACAAACAAACCTAAACATCGCAATCGTTAAAAGCGCCTGAAACGGGGTTAATCCCGGTTCGTCAGCCAACGGGGTTCCGCTGACCGGAACCAAGAAATTCAAAGGAATTGAATCAACTTTTAGTTCCCGCAAAGTAAATGCCAGTTCAACCCGCTGGGACCAGCTCTCACCCAGGCCCATAATCCCGCCGCTGCAAACATAAAGACCGGCGGCTTTCGCAGTCTTAACCGTCGCTACCGCCCGGTCATAATCGTGAGTGGTACAGATATGCTTAAAGAATGAGCGTGAAGTCTCCAGATTATGATGATAATGTTTAAGACCGGCCGCATGATACCGGGTGGCCGTGGCGACATCAAGAAATCCGAGAGAGGCACAGGGAGCAACTCCGGCCTCGGTAATTTTCTGCAGCATTTCGATAATCTTTTCCTGCTCGACAGCACATTCAACCGCAGTTCCGCTGGTGACAATAGAGAAATTGGCAACATCACAGGCAGCCGCATCATGGACTCGCGTTGCCAACTCTGCAACATCTATAAGCGGAAAAGTCTTAACCCCGGTGTCATAAGATATCGACTGCGCACAGTAAGCACAATCTTCCGGACAACGCCCCGATTTAGCATTAGTAATTGCACAAAGCACAACTTCAGAACCACAGAAATGACGCCGTAGCCGGTTACTTAATGGCAGGACTGAAAAGATATCCGAGCCGGACAATGTTCCCATCTGCAAAGCCAGAGTTTCATCAATACCTTCGCCATTACTGAGAATTTCAGACAACGACGAATTCAAAGTTGCAATAGTTGTATTTGGTTTTTCATTTAAGATATTATTTTGCAAAGAAAATTCCTTTCATTTTTTTGTTACAGATGGTAGTTTTAAGTATGGCATTTAATCGCAAAGACAGCTTCTACAAACAGGCTAAACGTGAAGGCAAACGCTCCCGGGCGATCTATAAAATTGAGGAGATCGACCAACGTTTCCGGGTTTTCAAAAAGGGCCAGAAAATCCTTGAACTCGGGGCCGCCCCCGGCGGCTGGATGGAGTATATTGCCCAGCGCATCGGTACTTCTGGAGCGGTTTTAGGGCTTGACCTGCTGACCATAGCTGACCTCAAATCACCGCCCTGTATAACTATGGTAGCTGATATTCTGGCAGACGATACTGGCGCCCGAATTGATGCTCTGGTAAGTCCGCCGTTTGCCGGTGTCGTCTCCGATCTCGCCCCTAATTTAACCGGCATCAAAGCCACCGATCAGGCCAACTCGATTACTATGTTGGAATCAGCCTTAGAGCTCGGCTTAGAACGACTCAATCAAGGCGGTTTCTTTATCTGTAAGGTTTTTCAGGGCAGTGAACTAAAACCGTTCCAAACCCGTCTAAAAAAACTCTTCGCTAAAACCACTCTCGCAAAACCTAAAGCCAGCCGTAAAACCTCAACCGAGATCTATCTCGTTGCCACCGGCTATGCCGGCAAAACCAGCCCCCAGTAAAAATCAAGCAGTTGCGGGCCGTAAAAGAGATAGAGCAAACCGCCGGCAGCCAGAAAAGGGCCAAAGGGAATCGCGTAACGTCCGTCACGTCCCTGCCATAAAACCAGTCCCACACCAATTACAGCACCGCTCAAAGAGCTCAGTAAAATGATCGGCAGAAGTGCTTTACAACCCAGGAAAGCTCCGAGCATCGCCAGCAGCTTCAAATCACCACCGCCCATCCCGTCCCGACCGGTAAAACAGTGGTAACCAGTTGCCACCAGCCACAATGAGAGCCAGCCAAAGGCCGCGCCCAGCAAAAACTCCCACCAGGGTACCAGTCCACCCCACCACCAGCAACCGGCCAAGCCGATAACTATACCTGGCAGACTGAAGCCGTCTGGTATAATCTGAAATTCAAGATCTATGAATGTAACCGGCACCAGGAGAAAGATCAAGATCAGGGCCCGGGCCAGCGCCGGGGTCAGGCCGAAGCGCAAGGCGGCGGCCCCAAACAACAGGCCGGTTAAAAGTTCAACCAGTGGATAACGCACAGATATCGGCTCACGGCAAAAGTAACAACGGCCCCGCAACAAAACATAGGTCAACAAAGGCACATTAAGCCAAAACGGCAGCCGATGCTCACATTTGGGACAGTGGGAAGGCGGCGCAACAATCGACAGGTCACGGGGTATGCGATAGATACAGACATTAAAAAAGCTGCCGCAGACAAGCCCGAAAACAGCGGCCACAAGAATGAAAAATAATTCCATTTTCAACCTGGAAACAAACTAATGCGAGCGTTGCCCGCAAGTAAGCGCTCCTAGCAAAACATTTTCTTGTTTTTTCAAACCAGAAAATGTTCTGTAAGGTACTAAAAAATAAGATAGTTGAATAAAACTGTTCATTATGATATACAGTAGCCTTGGCACAAACCGAAAATTGAACTCCGGTTTCCGGACAAACACCGGTCGACCCGTCTATCACGCCGAACTCTCTTTGCCAAGAAAATAATTTTCAGTTAACCCGACACTTACGGATTGTATCACTTATGGAAAATCAGGAAATAAGAACTTTTAATATTGGCGAACTTGCCGTCTACCCCGGACATGGCGTTGGTGAGATCGAGGCCATTGAAAAGCGCGAAGTCTGTGAAGAGACCCAAAACTTTTATATAATGGTGATTCTGGACAGTAACATCACCATTATGATCCCCAAAAACAACACCACCAACGTTGGTTTAAGAGCTCTGGTAAATGACAAACAGATTGACGAAGTCTATATCACTCTAAAAAAACGCAAAGTTAAACTCTCTCACCAGACCTGGAACAAACGCTATAAACAGTTTCACGACAAAATTAAACGGGGCTCACTGTTTGAAGTGGCGGAAGTTTTTCGTGATCTCAATCTGATCAGTATCAATAAAGAACTCTCATTTGGCGAACGTAAAATGATGGAAACCGCCAAACACCTGATAATCTCCGAGCTGGCTCTGGCCCGCGACCTCTCCGAAACTGTGATAGAGCAGGAAATTCAAGAGATATTCACCATCAAAGACCCCGAGCAAGCCTAAAACCAAGCCCAGCCAAAACCCGCGATTCACCCCGGTCACCGAGTTGAGTCTTCAAATAAAGGTTCTCGAAAAGAATTACGGATTTTGTCAGGCACTTTAAAAATACGAGAAGACCATTGCTGATAATCCGCGCATTTTTCGTTCTATCCTCCGCCCTACTCTCTTTTCAGATTGCGAAAGTTCAATTTGATCGGATAGATTACGCCTGCGTTGCCGCTTTTACCGCCGCAGCCCTTGTAACCTACACATTCTACCTGCTCAGCCGCTTAAAAAAAGTACCTTTGCGAACCTTGGTCGGTGGTTTTGCCGGCATGGTGATTGGTCTCTTTATCGCAAATCTGCTGCTGCGCGGTGCCCCTTTTGTTGATCTGTTTGACAACCCGCGCACCAGCTTTACACTCTACCTGCTGACCTACTCAATGTTTGCCTTCGTCGCCCTCGAAGTCGGCCTGAAAAAAGGTGACGAGTTTGATCTTATCCGCTCTCTGGTCTCCAAAAACCGCAATGATTCAGAAAAGATAGTTGATACATCAGTTATAATTGACGGCCGGATAGCCGATGCCTGTGAAACCGGGTTCATCGAAGGTACCTTGATCATTCCCCAGTTTGTCCTGCATGAACTTCAGCTCATCGCTGACTCGTCTGACTCCTTAAAACGGACCCGGGGCCGGCGCGGCCTGGACATTTTGAAACGCATCCAGAACCAGGCCAAGATCCAGATTGATATCACTGAGGAGGACTTCCCCCGGATTAAAGATGTAGACTCAAAGCTTGTTGCTCTGGCAAAAAAACGCGAAGCCCAGATTTTAACCAACGACTTCAATTTGAATAAAGTCGCTGATCTTCAGGGGGTTGAAGTTCTTAATCTCAACCAGCTTGCGGAAGCATTGAAACCTCTGGTTCTGCCCGGAGAGACGATGAATGTAATTGTCTCCAAAGAGGGTAAAGAGCCGATGCAGGGAGTCGCCTATCTTGATGACGGCACCATGGTCGTTATCGATCAGGGCCGCAGCCTGGTCGGAGAAGCTGCCGAAGTTACAGTTACATCTGTCCTGCAGACCACTGCCGGACGGATGATTTTTGC
>JAOZKP010000119.1:0-2716 GCA_029935295.1 bacterium
TGAAATCGGCCGGTACTTCATAGATTTTTTTCAGTTCGGTGTCTGCCATTGAAAATCCTCCTGCGAATTGAATGGTTTGTGGTTTATAACCTGCAAATTGTGCTGTTTCTGTAGGCGTTTACAGTCAGCCGTTGCACGGTTACGACTTAAAAAAACGTATATAAAATACTGTCGACCGTAGAATTAAATCATTTATTTTACAGCCCGTTAGTATTTTATATTTCTACCAACGCAGATTCTTATAAGAGTGTTATAAAAATGTCAAGTAAAAAGTTCTGTAGAGAACTTTTTGGCTGTTTTTCAGGCTTTATTGTCCTTCTAAAACAGTCTTGATAATTTTCTTTTTTTTGTTTGAAATTTATTCTTTGTCATCATTGCCAGTTTACGTTAACAGGTATGAAGTAATCGGATTTCAGGTCTTCTGAATACCTTTTCATACCATATTGTATACAAATTGCTCTTGACTTCTTTAATTTTATAGTTTAGTTGTAAACCGTTATTTTATTCTGTTTGCATATGCGCTATTTTTCGCAAGTAGCCAGGGCCGGGTAACAGCTCGCTTTTCATGGTGTTAAGTGGATTGTTTTAACAGGCTCAGAACGGGTGACGCTTGAATTTAAGGAGGAAATTAGATGGGAAAGTATGCAGAGCTGTACCAACAGTCAATTGAATCTCCGGAAGAGTATTGGGCCAATGCGGCCGCTGATGTTGAGTGGGTCAAAAAGTGGGATAAAGTTCTTGATGATTCACGTGCGCCTGACTTTTATAGTTGGTTTACCGGGGCTGAGCTTAATACCTGTTACAATGCGATAGATTATCATGTTGAGAATGGTCGTGCTGATCAGGTTGCGATTATTTATGATAGTCCGCAGACTGATACCGTCAGAAAAATCACTTATAATGAACTGTTGGATCAGGTTTCCCGCTTTGCCGGGGTTTTAACCGCCCAGGGTCTGAAAAAAGGGGATACGGCAATTATCTATATGCCGATGATTCCCGAAACTGCCATAGCGATGCTTGCCTGTGCCCGGATCGGAGCAGTTCATTCTGTAGTTTTCGGTGGCTTTGCACCGAATGAGCTGGCAGTGCGGATAAACGATGCCAAGCCAAAAATAATGATTTCTGCTTCTTGCGGTCTTGAAGGCGCAACTAAGGTTTTGCCATATAAACCGTTACTTGATAAAGCGATTGAACTGGCTGAAGTCAAACCGGAAAAATGTATTATTTACCAGCGGCCCCAGGTTCAATCAGAACTGGTTGCCGGGCGTGATTTCAGTTGGCAGGAACTTTATGCTACGGCTGAACCGGTGGGCTGCACCACGGTTAAAGCGACTGATCCGCTCTATATTCTCTATACCTCCGGTACCACCGGGATTCCTAAAGGGGTTGTCCGTGATAACGGCGGTCATGTGGTTGCCTTAAAGCAGAGTATGCGGCAGGTTTACGGGGTTGAGCCGGGTGATGTCTACTGGGCCGCTTCCGATGTCGGTTGGGTCGTCGGTCACTCGTACATTGTCTACGCACCGCTCTTTTTAGGCTGTACCACCATTCTTTATGAAGGAAAACCGATTGGTACGCCGGATGCCGGTGCTTTCTGGCGCGTAATTTCGGAACACCAGGTCAAAGTTCTCTTTACGGCCCCGACCGCCTTCCGGGCGATTAAAAAAGAGGATCCCAATGGTGAACTTCTCAAAAAATATGATATTTCCTGTTTTAAGTATCTATTTTTGGCGGGTGAACGTCTCGATCCCGATACTTATCACTGGGCTTCCGATCTTTTAGGAATTCCGGTTATCGATCACTGGTGGCAGACTGAAACCGGATGGGCGATTACGGCTAACTGTCTCGGGATCGAAAAGTTCCCAATCAAACCGGGTTCACCGACCAAAGCAGTACCGGGTTATCAGGTTAAGATTCTCGATAATGACGGTAAGGAGATGGGCCCGAATGAAGAGGGTATCGTCACAATTAAACTGCCACTGCCGCCCGGCTGCCTGCCGACTCTGTGGCAGCATGATCAGCGTTATATTGAGTCCTACGTCAGCGTCTATCCCGGCTACTACTTTACCGGTGACGGTGGCTATATCGACGATGAAGGCTACGTCTATATTATGGGCCGGGTTGATGATGTAATCAATGTTGCCGGTCATCGTCTTTCGACCGGCGGCATGGAAGAGATTGTCGCGACTCATCCCGATGTTGCCGAGTGCGCTGTTCTAGGTGTTGAAGACAACTTAAAAGGTCAGGTTCCGGTTGGTTTCTTTGTTCTCAAAGCCGGGGTCACAAAATCTTCGGATGATATTGCCAAAGAGTGCGTCCAGATGGTTCGCGATCAGATCGGCCCGGTTGCCTGTTTCCGGGTTGCGGCCGAAGTTCCGCGTCTGCCGAAAACCCGCTCCGGCAAAATCCTTCGCGGTACCATGCGCAAAATTGCCGACAACGAAGATTACCGGATGCCCTCAACCATCGATGATCCGACAGTCTTAAAAGAGATCGAAGAGGTCGTCGTCAAAATCGGCTACGGCAAATCCCGTAAATAGAAATAGATAGTATTGTTTAACCCAAAGAGCCCGAAACCTTGGAAAAGGTTTCGGGCTCTTTTTTTGCTGCCCAAACCGGATCGGGTCTGCTTCTTGGGGTCAGGCTTGACTATTGGGTGTTTGTTTGATTCGAGAAAAATAGATTTTGTTATAATTCAGATATCTTCTCTTCTACC
>JAOZKP010000119.1:2816-8612 GCA_029935295.1 bacterium
CACAGAGAGTAGAAGAGTTGCTGTTGATTAATTTTTTTACTCTCTGTGTTCTCTAGAGAGCGAAGCGAACGAGTGGTAAATAAGGTTTTCATGTTTAAACTGAATGGTTGCTAGACTTACTGCTCTAAAAGAATACCTTGATACTCTGCCACATGTTCATAAAATTCAAGAAAAATTTCCTGTTCTTCATTTACCGGTTTCTGTGATGTCAGGAGATAGTTGATTTCATCATCAAATCTCACTTTGAGAAGGTCCATCAGGTGAAAACGGGTGACCTTGAAGTTTAGAGCTAAAGCAGTCTGTTCCAGATGATCAAAGCGGATATTGTATTCGTCATGATCTTTGAGCTTAATCTGACGGGGGTTGCGATCTGCAATCGGCTGGATAGCGGGAAAAAGAGAGAAGGGGTAAGGCAGGGCCGTGTCACAACCGTGTTCGGTAATAAATGTTCTTGCAACCCGGGTTTGCGCCAGGCGCTCGATAAAGAGCAGGGCGCCGTAGTTCAGGTTGAAAGTTTCCGGGAGATCGTTAACATCAAGGTTATAGGTTGCTATCAGGCGAACAGCTTCGTTTAGTAATTCAGTTTCACTGAGGGAAGCAGGCGCAATCGGCAAGGCAGGTTTATTTGCAAATTCCGGTTTCAGACGAAAAAAATTGACCGAGTTTATTATAGTATTTTTTGCAAGATCAGTAATGGTCGGAAAATCACCGATGATTTCGTTGAGTATGAGCAGGTCAACTGGCTGCCGCTGTAGGGTCGGAAGCCAGGCAAAGAGATCAGAGCAGTGAAATGATACTGGAAATTTGTGCAGTCGTTCCCGCTGTTTTTCAAGCAGGGTTGGTGAGATGTCAACCATGCTGATCTGCTGCGGTTGTAACACATCAAGTAAGGCCGCCATCAGGGTGCCGTAGCCGCCGCCGATTTCAATTATCTTACCACATTCAGGTTCGAGGGCGGTTGTTTCCTGCAGAAATTTGCCGACCAGAGTCCCGTAGGCTGCAGGCTTAGTCAGAGCTTTAGCGAAAGTACCGTCGCCATCTCCCAAACTCTGACAAATTGTCATTTCCCAGAGTAGACTCGGGTGTTCGCCGGTGTAATAATCAGAAGTTAGGTTGAGTTTAGGCACAATTTGTCAGGAAATCAGGCGCGCAGCTGACGGCCGCCGATGAGATGGTAATGCACATGGAAAACAACCTGGCCGCCTTCCTTGTTGATATTGGCAAGCACGCGATAGCCGCTCTCGGCAACGCCGAATTCAACCGCAAGTTTTTTCATGACGTTGTGAATGTCAGCAATAATTCCCATTTCATCATCGGGAATATCATTCAGGGTCGGATAGTGTTTTTTGGGAATTATAAGAAGATGAACCGGAGCTTTCGGGTTGATATCCTTGAAAGCGTAAATTATTTCGTCTTCATAGACTTTGTCAGAAGGGATTTCCCCTTTTATGATTTTACAAAAAAGACAATTTTTCATCGTGTTCTTATCCCTCCATGCAAACAGCTGACAATTTAATTTACACCATTACCGCGCCCTTGGCGGCGGAGCTAACCTGACGGGCGTAGCGGGCAAGATAGCCCTTTTTTATTTTTGCTTCCGGTTTTTGCCAGGCGGCCTGGCGTTGTGCGAGTTCAGTTTTATCAATCAACAGATCAAGTGAGCGATTTGGAATATCTATTTTGATCTGATCGCCCTCTTGAACCAAGCCGATCAGGCCGCCGGCCGCAGCTTCGGGTGAGATATGGCCGATAGCGGCACCGCGGGTGCCGCCCGAGAAGCGGCCGTCAGTTAAGAGGGCAACCTCTTTATCAAGACCGATTCCGGCCAGCGCCGCAGTCGGCGAAAGCATCTCCCGCATTCCCGGGCCGCCCTGAGGGCCTTCATAACGAATAACGATGACATCGCCGGGATTTATATTCTGATTGACTATGGCCGAAAAAGCTTCTTCTTCCGAGTTGAAAACCCGGGCCGGCCCCTGGTGCTCAAGCATCTCCGGAGCCACGGCGGACTGTTTAACAACCGCACCGTCAGGGGCAAGATTGCCGGTTAAAACCGCAAGGCCACCGGTCGGATGATAGGGGTTGTTCAAGGGGCGAATGGTTTCAGGATTTGCAACTATTACGTTGGGGGCCGCCAGCACTTCCCTAATTGTTTTTCCGGTAACGCTTAAGGCATCTTCATTGAGTAATCCGGATAGGGAAAGAGTTTTCATGATTGCTGAAACGCCGCCAGCCTGGTGGAGATCTTCCATATGATCCGGGCCGCCGGGCGACATATTGCAGATATGCGGGGTTTTGCCGCTGACCTCGTTAAAATCTTGAAGTGTAAGTTCAATTCCGGCTTCATGGGCAATGGCCGGAAGATGAAGAGATGTATTGGTTGAGCCGCCGAAAGCCATATCGACCGCCAGAGCGTTGTGAAAGGCTTCTTTCGTTAAAATCTGGCGCATGGTAATATTTTTATCAACCAGATGCATTATCGCCTCACCGCTGGTTTTGGCGAGGCGAATTCGTGCCGCATCAATTGCCAGGGTTGTGCCGTTGCCGGGCAAGGCAATGCCCAAAGCTTCGGTCAGGCAGTTCATCGAATTAGCGGTAAACATGCCGCTGCAGGAGCCAGCACCGGGACAGGCGGCATTTTCAAGTTCAGTGAGTTCGGCTTCGGTTAATTCGCCGACGCGAAATTTCCCCATTCCTTCAAAAACCGTAATAAGGTCGATCTCCTGTCCGTTACAGACGCCGGTCCGCATCGGGCCGCCGCTGATAACTATGGTTGGCAGATCCAAACGCGCACCCGCCATAATCATCCCGGGGACAATTTTGTCACAATTCGGCAGCAGAACAAGGCCGTCAAACGGGTAGGCCTGGGCCATGCTCTCAACTGAATCGGCGATCAATTCACGCGAAGCCAGCGAATATTTCATACCGGTATGGCCCATCGCAATTCCGTCGCAGATGCCGATGGTCGAAAACTCCATCGGCGTACCGCCGGCCATGCGGATGCCGTCTTTAACCGCCTGGCAGATTTTATCAAGGTGAATATGTCCGGGAATAACTTCATTAGCGGACTGAGCCACACCAATCAGCGGACGCTTGAGCTCGTTGTCGGTATAACCGATAGCTTTAAGGAGAGCCCTATGCGGAGCCCGGTCAACACCTTTGGTCATTTGCTCTGAGCGCATAAGTTTTCTATTGCTCCTTTTCCAGCGTTTGATCCAACAGGTTATCCGGCTCCGTATCGGGAGTTACCATCTCCACCGCCCAGGCTTCTGTAAAGTCCGCGGCAAGCGGGGTTCGGGCCTGGCCTAAACTGCCGTCTGCAGCGAAGAAATCGACGACGGAAACAGTGCCTAACAGCTCCTGAAAGCGAAAACCGAGATGATTTTTGGTTTTCGGGTCATTGATACTTACAGCTTTGGTGAAAACTTGAAGTTCACGGCCATAATTGAGGTCGCTGCGATGTCCGGCTTCGAGAATGAAAAGCTGATCATCTGAACGTGATTTGATTTTGCACCACCATGATGTTGAATCAATCAGGCGCAACAGCGGAGTGGGATGGTTTGGAACCAGCGGTAGGAGAAGTTGACCGCTAAGATCAGCCCGAAAGGTGAAAGCCGCAACATTATCACCGGTCTGAGCGTCAATCCAGGTACAGGTGTAGAACTTATAATTACGACCCGAGCTGGTTGTCAGAAAGAGGACAAATTGAACCGGGGCCGGGATGCTGGAGCTTTTCATCCACTTTTTAACGGCCCGGGTAATTTCCGCCGGTTGGTTCATAAGGCGGCCCTTTTCCCGTAAGATTGAATTTTGCGATTCCTCTACCCGCAGCGGTAGTTTCGCTTCAAGTTCAAGGCTCAACAGGGTAGCAATCTCAGGCTGGAGCTGGGTGGTCCGGGTTGGAAATAGCAGCACCCGCCGCCGCAGCGGCAGAATAACCGGCGCTGTCGCCGTTAACTGTTCTTCTGCCGGGAGCTCTTCCGATAACCCCGCCACAGTTCCGGCCTCCTGGTTGGCAGGAGTTGCGGCGGCATCAGCTACGGCAGTTGGTGCAGCCGCTTTCTCAGGTTGTGGCAGATTTACAGCTAATGCGGTGTATTTGCCGCTTTGATAAACTGATGCCGGAACCCACAGAGTCGGTTCGGCGGCGCTGTCTTCAGCCGCCGCCGGGTTGTTTACGCGCACGTAGACAACCTCCTGAACCTCCATAGTTTCGATCAACTCATTGGTGATCGGAAAAGGATCTATCTCCAGTCGCGGCCAAAACGGAATATGACAGCCGGCCAGCATGACAGATAATAAAACGGCTAAAAATAGAGAATTGAAAGTTAACGGCTGTTTAATCACTTAAGTTTCGAGCCTCCGTTATTCAGCCGCTTTAATCATGTCATCCTGTTTGAATTTACCTGCCGCCAGAGGTTCACAGATAGCGCCGTCAAGACCAAAAAAGTCGACAATCTTTATGGTGCCTTTAAGGGCTCCCTGAGCTTTTCCGAGAGAAAGTTTGGTGGTCGGATCTTTAATCTCATTTCCTTTGGCGTAGACCCGCAGATTCTGACCGGTCTGGAGACCGCTTAGCCGGCCGGCATTAATTAAAAGCCGTTTCTTTTCGACCTTGATAACCCGGGCACTCCAGTCGATCATTCGGACGTGGTTGGTAAGGTTGTCAATGATCTGTGCCGTCTGGGGTGTTTTCGGGTTCAGATTATAACTCTTGACCGGATAGCCGGTAGCGGTGTCAATCAGTTGCATTTCAATCTGCTGAGTTGGAGCGGCATAGGCCCCGGCGGCAAAATTGGCGGCGAAATGAACTCTTTCGAGAATGATCGCCTGGGCCCCGAGTTCCTGTCCCATTTTACTCAAGCGTGAGCGAACATCCAGGGATTGGGAAAATGACATATGGGCATCGTTATAACGTTCGATGGCCTCTTTCGGGATCAGGTTGATTCCCGGTGCCTGGGTCAGGCGTTGATAGATCTTCTGACTGAACGCATCCTGCGGCGTGGTCGTTAAGCCGCGCTGCGGATAGCTGATAACATAGATAACTTTGCGTTTGATGCCGCCTAAAGCGAGATTATCATTTTGCGGTGTTCCGAAAAAAGCGCCGTTGCCGGCAGTGCCCAGATTGCTCTGTTCGATACCGCCGTTAAAATTAGCTGCGGCAGGATTGGCCGGATATGTGCCATAGGCCGCACCCGGATTTGTCGCACCATAGGCGGGTTGACCGTAAGCAGGTTGACCGTAAGCGGGTTGTCCATAGGTATTTGGGTTGGCACCATAAGCCGGGGCCATTCCCTGGTTCTGGCCGCCGTAGCCGGGATTGGCATTAAGGGCATAGTTGGTATTGGGGTTGTAGGGCTGTCCCGGTTGAAATGCACCGGCGCCTGCGGCCGGAGGATTTTGTCCATAAGCCGCAGCCGGTGCTTGCACCGGCTGATTTCCATAAGCTCCACCTTGTTGGTACGGAGTTTGAGTTGGTTCTGGAGACTGGAGCTGGCCGCTGTACTGGGGTTCCTCATCAACCTGAGTCGCTTCCTGCACCAGAGGCTCTTCTTCCTGAACTTGTTTGCTGCCGAAAAACGGGATATGCCACCCACAGCCACTGATCATAAATGCCATGACAATACTTAACAGTAAAATCTTTCTGCTCATTTTTCTATTCTCCATAAAGGTTAAAAAATAAAGTTTTAATATTACCACGAAGAGCGCGAAGAGCACGAAGGAGGAAACTGCCTTCGTGCTCTTTGTGCTCTTCGTGGTGTAAATCTTACCTGCTTTTATAGTAAAATTAAATTT
>JAOZKP010000395.1 GCA_029935295.1 bacterium
TCATATTGTTCTTTATCTGTTTAACAGCTTTTCTTTATTCCCGAGTGTACTAGCCGGGAATAAACCCCCAATTAACAATAAAAAATTGACATTTAAACAGAAAATGAATATACATTGTATATAGATTAAGTATTCAAATGGGAATAATGTATATGATAATTTGGAACGATGATAAAAACCTGAAACTACAAAATGAAAGAAAAATATCATTTGACGAAATTGCTGAAATAATACTCAGAAAAGAGTACCTCGACATAATTGAAAATCCATCAAGACCGTTCCAGCAGTTGTTTGTGATAGAATTTAATGACTATATTTATTCAGTACCTTTTATAATCGATTCAAAATCAAATATTATCCTTAAAACTGCATTTCCAAGCAGGAAACTTAATAAAAAATATAAGGAGGCTGAGTAATGAATCTAAAATTAGACAGAAATGAAAAAGAGATAGAAGACAATATCTCTTCATATCAACGAGTGGACACTGCAAAAAGAGATCTTATTGAAAAAATTATTAGTAACGCCAATGAGAAAAAAAGCATCAGTTTGCGTTTAAAAAACAACGACCTGGAACAGCTTAAAAGAAGAGCTGATTCGGAGGGATTGCCCTATCAAACCTTATTATCCAGTATCGTTCATAAATTTGTTTCTGATCAATTAGTTGACAAAAGAAGCATTCTGAAAAGCATAGAGATATTAAAAAAAGCCTCTTAATAAAAATACATCTGTTTCGCAACCAGATTTAATTTTACTCTGTTTGTCTGAACTTAAGTTTGTCTTGGAGGATTGTGTGACATGCAATTAGTTGATATCTACAGGCGAGCGTTGGTTGAATCGCCGAATAAAAAAGCCGTGGTTTGCAGTGACACTTTTTGCACCTATCGCGAACTCGACGAAAATATAATCAGGTATAGCCGGACCTTAACAGCACTGGGTATTAAAAAAGGTGATCGTGTCGGCCTTTTGCTGCCGAACTGCCTGGAATTTATCTATGCCTATTTCGCCTGTTTCAAGATCGGAGCCATAGCAGTCCCCTCCAGTTATTTCAGCAAAACCCCGGAAATTATTTATCAAGCGAATCACTGCCACATTAAAATCTATCTCGTCCATCAGGAGCGGGCCCATATTCTTGTTGGAGTACAAGAGAATACACCCTCACTTGAAGCCGTATATGTGGTGAATCCAACTGAAGGTAATAGTTTTATTTCATTCACGCAACAGCTAAATAAATATGGAGACACGAAAACCCTGACAAATTTTGCGGCTGAGAAAAATTATCCCGCTACAATTTTGTACACATCCGGGAGTACCGGCAAACCGAAAGGAGTAACTCACACCCATAACTCTTTAGTAAATGCGGCAATAAACCGTTGTCATACCCTCCGTCATACGGCTCAAGACAGTTTCTTAACGACATCCTACATCTGTCACGGAGCAGCCCCTACAGTTGTCTTATTGCCGATGTTTTATACCGGTGGTACGGCTCTTTTTCTCTCCAACTTTACACCTGAACATTTTCTCGACATAATGATCGAACACCAGGTCAACTTTGCCGCAGGTGCTCCGGCCCAATGGCGAGAGGTTATTGATTGCCTGGTAAGTAGCAAACAAGATTTTGCCTCTCTCAAATATGCCACTTCCGGCGGAAATATGGTTCCCTATCAGCTACAAAATGATTTTCAGACTTTGACGGGAGTTCCCCTGACAGCAAGCCTGGGGATGACGGAATGTGGAGGCTACATGACTATACCTCCGACCCAAAAAGCTATTTCCGGATCTCTGGGTAAACCGCTTCACAATACAGAAGTGCGTCTGGTCGACCGGCAGGGAAAAGAAGTTCCGAAGGGCGAGGCTGGCGAAATAATTGTCCGCAGTAACTCGATAATGAAAGGCTACTGGAACGACCCTGACAATACCGCCAAAGCTTTTACTGACGATTGGTTTCATACCGGTGATATTGGAAAACAGGATCAAGCGGGCAATTTTTACTTTTGCGGCAGACTAAAAGAGACAATTATTGTCAACACTGGAAATGTAACTCCGGGAGAGGTTGAAGAAGTCCTTAATCAACACCCGAGAGTCGAGCAAAGTATTGTCGTAGGAGTTCCTGATGAGCATACGGAACAAGCCGTTTTTGCCTACATTAAATTAAAAACCGGGGGCCATCAACCATCTAAGCAGGAGTTGACTAAATATACTGCCACGTATCTTGCGACACGTAAAATCCCAAAATATTGGCACTTTATAGATAAGTTTGAGGTCTCGGGAATTGCCGATAAAATTGATCGAAAAAAGCTCACCAAAGAAGCTCTAACCTATATTCGGTAAGTGATTAAAAACAAACAAACGTTAGTCAAAGGGACTTGATCCGAGAATAAAGAGACCATTATCAAGGCTGTATGCGATGTTGAAAACCCGCTTTACGGTCCTAAAGGGGCTGCCTTTGTCTATGGCCCGCAAAAAGGGGCAAACCCTGAGCAAGTACAAATGCTTGATGACGGACTCAAGAATCTGGGAAAATCTTAAAAAACATTAAAAGGAGCTATTATGAATCCGAGAAAAATCAAAGACAACGTTTACTGGATGGGGT
>JAOZKP010000396.1 GCA_029935295.1 bacterium
CGGCCATCACTCCAGAGGTGCTCTTCCATCAGTGAACTGCCGAGGCCGCCCGAGGCGATTGAGCCCTCATACTGGCCTTCGACCGCTTTTAAGTTTATCGGAAAACCGCAATCATGAAACCCGGTGGCCTGGGTAACGCTGACTTCGCCGGTCTCCATATCGACATCAACCTCAACTACATTGGCGCCAAAGCTGAAGGTTCCGGCCTGCTGGCCTTTAGGGTTTTCAACCCATTCGCGGGTTCTCGAAACCTCCGGCATAAAGGAGCCCCGCCCGATAACCGGGGTGTTGTCCAAAAGGCCTTTGCGAACGATTTTATGCATCCCGACAGAGCGGGAGTTGTCGCTTTTGACGAATATTTTACCGGCATCGACATCGAGTTCAGCAGACCCGCAGTTAAGAATCTCGGCCGCAATTTTAAAGATCTGTTTTTTGGCGTCTTCAGCCGCATTCTTGACCGCGTTGCCGCCAACAAATACTGCAGCTTGTGAATAGGCCCCCATATCGAGAGTCGTAACCTCGGTATCGGCGGCGACGATATGGATATTCGGAACGTCAATTCCTAAGACCTCGGCGCAGATCTGGACCATCGCGTGGTAGTTGCCCTGACCGTTATCTACCACTCCGGTAAGAATCGTCGGGTAGCCGTCTTCATTGAATTTTATGATGGCGCTGGAGCCGCCCCGGATGCCCATCGGGAAACCGCACATCATGCCGTTAGCACCCATGCCGATACCCTTGCCGGGTGCCATTTTGCCGCGTTTGTCGGCCCAGTTTGATTTTTCCGCTGCCCCATTTATGGCATCCTTAAGGCCGCAACTGAAGATTTGAGAGCCGGTTGCCTGAAATTCACCGGTAGTCAGGGCATTTTTGAGCCGGATTTCGACAGGATCAATGCCCAGATCGTGAGCAATCATATCAAGCTGCATCCCCAAACCGCCGAGGAAGGCACGGCCATGACAGCGATACATCCCGCGAATCGGTTTGTTGGTGTAGACCCGGTAGCTGTTTAAGCGGACACTCGGTAGGCGATAGGTCTCTTCCCAGACCAGAAACGGGACTGATGCCGCAATCGGCCCGGTGCTCGAATAGCCACCGCCGCCCATTATGACCTTTATATCCTGAGCCAGAATCTCGCCGGTTTTGGCAACTCCGGTTTTGACATTGACGATCATATCGTGAACCTGGCGCGTGCAGGTCATACTCTCTTCACGGGTGTAGGTCGCCTTTACCGGTCGTTTCGCCTTGCGCGAGAGCGTGGCGGTGATAAAATCGAGCGGGAAGACATCTGATCTGCCGCCCAAAGCGCCTCCGACATTTGATCTGCGGACGATGACCTTATTGAGTGGAATTTTCAAAAGGTTTGAAAGCGCCTTGGCCTTGGTGTGCGGCGAGGCGGTCGGCACCCAGACTTCTAACGCGCCGGCCGGTTTGTAGTCGGCAATTACGGTATAAGGTTCAAGCATCCCGTAGGTTTCGCCGGAGGCCGAGAAACGGTCTTCGCGGATGTGGTGCGAGTCGGCAAAACCTTTTTCGACATCACCGACATCAATGTTAACATGAATATTGACATTTTTCGGGTGATCTTCATGAATCAGCGGGGCCCCTTCCATCATTGCCTCTTCGGCATCAAAGACGGCGGGCAGGATTTCATATTCAACCTCGATCAGATCGAGGGCTTTTAGTGCAGTTTCTTCATCTTCGGCTGCAACTGCGGCAACCTCTTCACCGATAAAACGCACCTTGTCAACCGCAATCAACTGGTGATCCTGAGTGTATCTGAAAACCCCCCAGCGGACGTCAAAAGAGTCTTCACGGGTGACAACGGCTTTGACACCGGGTATTTTTTCGGCACGGCTTATGTCGATATTTTTAATTAGGGCATGGGCGTGGGGGCTGTGCAGAACCTTGCCAACCAGCATCCGTGGCAGAGTGATGTCGGCGGTAAAAAGGGCATCGCCGGTGGCTTTCATCGGCGTATCCACCCGGGCAATCCCTTTGCCTAAGATTTTGTAATCTTTCATCTTCTTATTCCTTAAAAAAGTACCTTACTGAAACTTTCTGCAAAAATTTGATCGAATGAGGCCCAGGGGCTCAAAGTTTTTTCAAGTTAATTTTTGGAGTGCGTCAATTACGCAATTTTTTAGCCTTTTCAGGCTTCGCACGTCTCTTTTTGTTGTGACGCGGCTTGAATTGCATCGACGATCTTGGCGTAGCCGGTACAACGACACTGATTGCCGGAGATTGCCTCTCGGATCTCTATCCTGCTCAATTCGGCCTGCTGTTCTTTGATTGCAGCCAAGCCGGTTAAGATCATGCCGGGGCTGCAAAAACCGCACTGGATGGCGTGGTGGTCGACAAAGATCTGTTGTAAGGGATGGAGTTTGTTGTCATCAGCCAACCCCTCGATTGTGGTTATCTCCTCGGTTTCAGCTTCAACTGCCAGCGTCAGACATGAGCGTACCGGTTTGCCGTTCAGCAATACGGTACAGGCGCCGCAACTTCCATCATCACAGGCGGCTTTGGTGCCGGTCAGTTCCAGACGTTCACGTAACACATCACGCAGGGTTTCGTTGGCTGAAACCGTGA
>JAOZKP010000397.1 GCA_029935295.1 bacterium
AACCTGAAAATATATTTTTATAGTGAAATCTTTCAGCATTCAAGCCTCCTTGAACAAATAAGTTATTAGATCATATTACGGCAATTTAAGTGATAGCTTACATAAAAAAAGACAGCGGGAATAAATGGCAGAAATAATTTGACTCTTACCCCATTTATTTCTGCATTTATTTCTGATTTATTTGCTTTTATTCTCCCTCTGACGCCATTTACCCACCCTTCTTTAGCCCAACGGAATACTCATAGTTGAAAGAGTGATACCTTCTATGAATAGGCACTACCACAATACTGGGTGCCTTTTATGATTTTTTTCTGTTTCGATGCACGTTTTATCTGTTTCGATGTCCGTTTTATCTGTTTTGATACACTTGAATGCGGGGCGCACGTAGATGGGAGCGTCAGGGTCGATATCCAAGGCGAAAATATCGCTGAGCCTGTCTGGGATCGACATGTCAATGCCAGCAAAAACAACGCTCTTGCCGTTATTGGTGAATTTAAGTAAATCATCGCTGAGTACAGGCAGTATTCCGGCTGCCACTGTATCAACAAAGTGGTATTCTCTGCCGTCGCTACGAATTAATATAATTCCTGCTTTGCCCTTCTTTAGATCTCCACCGAAGCAGGCAATCCATCCATCTGGACTAATAGCGGCGGAATCGGGATCCAGCTCGATTCCGGGCTCTGTTGAGATTTTTAACGCTGCGCCTCCGTTTGCAGGAACAGCATAAAGTACGCTTTTAAATTCAGGCGTCGTAGACGTCGCAGATGTCACATGCGTCGTATAACCAAAAATTATCATGTCACCGGAGTGACTTATGTCAATGGCATCGATTGTGCTGTCCGATGAAACAAGCAATCTCTGATTATGACCTGAAGGCTCAACGGAGTAGAGCTCACTTTGGTATGTATCATAATTTTGGGTGGAAAAAGCCAACACCTTGCCGTTCCCGGAGACACTCAGTGCATCTATTACGATGTTGTCATAGCCCGTATAATCAAGCTCTGTTTTATTGATAACAACAGGTACGAAACCGCCGCCGCTGCCGTCGGCCATAACCGAATAGATGCCACTCCGGGTGATCGTTCTTTCGTACCGGCCTACCATCTCCTGCCAGCACTTTGAGGCCTGAAAAAACAGCCTGCCGGAATCGGATATATCGACAAATGCCGGATCTATTTCTCTGTCTCCGCAGAGCTCGCAGGCAGCGCCGATATCGGTTTTTTTACCTCTTCCCCAGTCTGGAGTGGTGACAAATTTATTCGGATCTCCATGCAACCAACTCAAGATCACACCACCAGGAGTCATGCCTATTATTCGATGCTCGAATACGTCTGGGTCCACGGGAACAACCCAGCTGGTCTGCTTTTTCAAGTCTCGTACAATCTCCGTTCTCTTTCCAGATGGATCTATGCTTAAATAGGCCATCATGTCATTTATGCCAATAGCGGCCAAGTCATAAGCATCATGATCTCCACCGAAAATGGCGATTAAGTTTTCTAAAATCACATCTTCAAATATCCAGGCACCGGCACTAATGAGATCGGAAAAAATTTCGTAAATTTCTAATACCAATGCAACAGGGATTCCGATGCCAGTCGCAGTAAGTACAACTCCTCTTGTGCATTTTGCTGAATTATAGAGGAGGTTTTCCAAGGTGTCACTGTCAAATTGCCATACGGCTTCTTGATCGTTTGTTGTGTATTCCAGCATTTTGGACTGCAAAAATTTTAACAGTGCGTTGTTAGCCACATCGAAGCATTCTATTGGAGCCATCTTGAATGCCTGCCTGGTGAATTCTAAAATAATATAGAAGAGATCGACCGAGTTGACCAGAGTGGTTAGCTTTAGATCCTTCTCAAATGCCTCCATTTGGGTTTTACCCCATCCCCCCTTCTTTTTGTATACGGGAGACATCCGAACGAAAGCGCCAAAGGTTTCAATCTTGTCGGATGCCTGGATGTCGTTGCGTGCAGAATCATTTTTGTCATTCCATATTGTCCCACCAAAACTATTAAAAGTAACTACCTTCGTTATTAATTTATCCAGTGTCGCATAGGCAATGAGATTCTTTTTGGGGAGTAGGAAATATCTGTCTTCGTCGGTTGGTCCGGTTTTTACTACGGCAAAACGCCTTCTTAAGTTGCTGGCTTTTACCAGTCCACTGCTATCCAGTAGTTCGATATTTACATCAGTTCCCAGCTCAACTGTTTGCCCGACATTGATCAGTTTGGCCGTGGGTGAAGCTGTTCGGGTTCGTTGTTCCCGCATGACCGCAACCTCACTGGCCGACACTCCGGCTATGAAATAGCCGAGAGCACAGCGGGAATTATAATATGAGAGTTCCGCTTGTCCCATGGCAGGATGATAAAGATAGGTCTGCCCGTCTTTTTGGATTCCAACAATGCTGTCATCAGCAATAGGGGCTGATCCTTCGTAAAGCTGGCCTTGGTAGACTATTGTCGCATTGGGAACCACCAGAGTTCCATTAAAAAAACCGGCACTGCCGTCGGGTACATCGATCTGAGTCTCGGGCACAGAAAAAGAGGTTTGCCACAAATAATAGGCATCAAGGGAGCCTGCCGCAGTCAG
>JAOZKP010000398.1 GCA_029935295.1 bacterium
AAGGGGCGGAAACAGATAGGCCGGAGCTAGACGGGGCAAGCCTGCTCTCTACTCTACCCGATTTAATCCTTAATCACCGGGGGCACTGGTAAAGACGGCGACATCCCACCAGTATAATTATTAACAGACTGGGAATCTACGCCATGCCTCATAAAATAGATAAATAGGTATTATGTCCCCGGTTTTTCACCCGAATCTACATGACGATGGAGAACTTCATTGATCTTAGTTTGCCAGCCCTTACCTTGAGCTTTAAAAAAATCCAACACATCTGCATCTAGACGGATGGTGGTTGACTTTTTTGGATTAGCTGATTTAGGACGGCCACCAGTTTTTCTGATGCTTTCATACATTTCCTGCTTAGTTAATGGGCGATCATCCTCGTCTTTACCGTTCCAAACAAAGTCACCATCATTAGGAGGAACAGCAGTTGCTTTTATGGCATCTTTTTTTTGTTTACTCAAATTCATTGGCAAGCCACTCATGATACACCTCCCTTTCATTGCGACTGGCACGACGGAAACTGATAATTCGTTCCTCTTCGATTGTATGTACTACTGTCAGTACTGCCAGCTGGCCGAACACATAAGCAAAAGATTGAATACGTTGTTCATGATTGCGTATGATTTCTACGTCAAGTTTGAACGGGTTTTCCAGCACATCGTCCGCATCGCTAAAGTCAAGACCGTGTTTAACTATTTTTTTCTGCGTTTTGTTTCGTCCCATTCCATAGTGGTTATTGTAGTAACAAAAACATTGTTTGTCAAGTTGTAGAATTCTACATAAGCGTCAGTTAAATTTACCAGAGTTCAACTAACAACAGCCCCTCCCCGTTGCCCCCACGAAGCCCCCACCCCGAACCCCGAACCCCGAACTTCGAACTTTGAACTTTGAACTGTTTTAAGTTGAACTGTTTTTGCACTTTGTGTTAGTTATCTGAAGTTTCACGAAAATCTTCATGCTGCCATACGTAGCAGCGTACACGCAAGCGATTTTAGTGTCGATTTGCGAGGAACAGGGAAAAGCCTATCAAAATTATCGTCAAGCGCATCTTCCGCAATGCGTCTTCTGATGTCTGAAAAGGCAAAATGTTTTCGACCTTTGATTGCATGTCGACGGTTCGGTGCTTTTTCAAGTTGATCAGCATAAATCCAGGTCAGTGACGTTGCCATCATACAAAACTGCAGGTGGTTTGTCACTGCAAAGGGATTTCGGGTTTGGGTCTCAGCGCTACCGATATCTCTTTTAAGCTCTTTAAAGCCAGCTTCAATTTTCCATCGGGCCCCATAATATTCAATGATTTTTTCAATTGAAAGGGTAGTATCCGTAGAAAAAAGAGCTACCCATTGATTTTTTCGAAACACCCAAACAACTTTAATCTGACATTTGAGGGTTTTAATCGTAAATATTTCTTCGTAAGCCATCACAGATCTGACTTTTCCATATAGGTTTACCGATAACTCTTTAGCTAAAGATCTATATTTACCAGCAAGAGATGATGCATTGCCTAGCTTTTCGCCGTATGATCTCGGTCGTCCTTTACCCGGGTACTCTCCTGGCAAGGCAAACAGATTAGAATTTACACGCAACCTTGAGATCATATTGAAACGAGAACCGAGGGCTTTTCGAAGAGGTTTCCAGAGACCTTTATTGCCAAACCAAGAATCTGTAACAGTAATGATGTCTACACCTTCAAAACAATTGGCAATTTCAATGAACATATCGACAGCCTGTTCAAATTTTGTTTGAAACTGTATTTCTTGTTTGCCCATCGATAAGGTTTTGTTATTCAGATCTTTTTTCAGATGGTAGAAACGAAAGGCCATAGGCAGAAAAGCCCAACGTCCCTTGATGACCTTTAGCAAGCCAATAACGACAAAATTTTGAGACCAAGGATATTTTGACTGGTTGGCCTTCGCTGCATGATCAAAAAATTTATGACAAGCAAATACCTTTTTCCCAATTTTCGGATTGATGCAATCATCCAGAACTGTGATTAACTTGCCATCTGTAAAAGGATCTGGAATCGTTTTCCAGACTCGTTTCCAGAGTTTTTTCCAAGGAATCTTTGGAGAAGCCATAAATGTATAGTAGCGCCTGCCAGTCATAACGCCAAAGCCAAATAGAGTCTGCAAACATCTGAGCAAATTTGATGTTTTCGAAGACGTGAACGGAATAATGATGGCAATTATGGTGTAGATAAACCAAGTTGACCGCTCATCCCCCTTTCGAGAATGAGCAAAATCTTCTTTGAATTCCTTTAGTAAAGAGTGTAGTATGAACATAGCGAGGCCTCCATTGTGTTTTTTTGTTTGTCGTAAACAAGGTATAACACAATATGGCCTCGCTGTCACGTTAAGTATCTGATTTCAAAGAACTTTTCTACTTTTTCAAAAAGTAAACAATTGAAAAAAAGTAATAAAATCAGCTACTTACAGATCGGATTTGTTTTTGTAACTACTTGATTTTATTGACTTTTTTAGACGCAGGCATCACCGCACGAGTCCAGCCACTCAAGAATTACAGATTTCAGTAAATGTATTGATCTTGCGAACTTGGCGCAAAAAAGCGTGAAACTTTAGT
>JAOZKP010000399.1 GCA_029935295.1 bacterium
ACCTGTTTTTGCAGCAGCTCTTTGAATAACTCTATGGTGGGATTGAGATTTTGCTTAATCCAGAGGTGGTTTTGTAACTCTTCTTCACTTATCGGCGTATTGTCGTGAAATGAGAAATATCCTCCAGCCAGAAAGGCCAGAGAGCCAACCCACGCAGTCATATCCTGATTTCGTGAAGCCTGCAGCAGGCATCGTTTAAAAATTGCAAAAATCTCTGCTGCCCGGAATGATTTGGTGAAATTATTTAAAATATTTGCGGCAATTGAACCATAAAAGTTGAAACCATCAACAGGTGTAGTTTCAATCCTTAATGACAGAATGTGAATTATTTTTTCCAACTGCTCCTGATCAGCATGATCGATAATAATATTTATCAACCCCGGCATTTCAACCCGATATATTTCCGGATAATTCCAATACCATCCTTCGCCTTTATCCAGGATATCAGGCAAACGAGTCTTCACAGTCAATTTGTCAATGAAACGATCAATATAGTTCTCAGGGTCAATTAAGGTCAAAGCCCTGACTGAAAAGCTCCAGATATCCCGATCATCACTGGCAAAATTATTTTCCAAAAATGACACATAGTGGGCCCGGCTCTCCTCGTCCATCTCCTTGTAACGGTTAGAAAGTGCAGCGATGGCGGTTGCTTTAAGCTGATCACTGTCATGTCCCAAGAGCGGCAGCAGAATGTCTTTACATATCTCTCCATCGGCAACCGTTCCCAGGTAGATAACCGTGACCTTCTGGATCTCTAAATTTTTGCTGGTCAAAGCTCGTAGCAAACAATCTTTAACCTCTTCACCACCGAATTTAAAAGCCAGAATTTCGGCTGCTTTCTCTTTGACGGCCTTAGACCGGTCTTTAAATATTTTGTTGCCGATAAGGTCAATTATCTCTCCAGTCTTGAAGCTGGATAACTCTGTCAAAGCTTCCAGGCGTTCGTCTTTATCCGAAGACTCAAGCCGCTCTTTGAGAAAATCCAGAAACCGGGCTTCAGTTTCGCTATCCATATTTGGGCAGTGGCACAGAGCATCAATGGCAGTTTTTCTAATCTCAACCAAACGATTTTCCAGCAGCGGTAACAGTACCTTACGGCAGGTGTCGGCATCAGCAACCGGCCCCAGCGCGGTTATCGCAGTTTTTCTAATCTCTATCTCCGGATCTTTGAGGGCCTTAACAAAAAATCCGACCGCTTTCTCTCCACCAATATCCGCGAGTAAATTTGCCGCCAGCAGGCGTACGCTCTTCGATCGGTCAGCAACAACTTTCTCTCCCATCAGGATAATCGCTGCCTCAGTTTTCAGCTCATACAAATCCCGGAGAGCCGCTTCCCGCTCCCCCTGTTTCGGATCATTAAGTCTCCGAGCCGCTCGATCAAAGTCAATCGCCATTTTCTACTCCCAAATATTCTAATGCGGGAACTTACCCCGCAACCCAAATGGACTTTATCCGCCCGCAAATAAGTACTCTTATCAGAACATTTTCTTGTTTTTTAAACCAGAAAATAACCTGTAAGGTACTAATGTTTGTTTCACAATAGTCAGCGGATGCGCAAAAAATATTTTTCCAAGTCATGGCAAAGTTCGCTGTACATCCTGTTCGGTATTTCGCTTAAGTTTTTATGATCAAATCCTGGCCCCGAAACCTGGATATCTTCCAGAACCGGCTCCGTACTGTATGGGTCCCGCCGATCAATAAAAGTTTCAATTTCAATCGACAACTTAATCCCTTTCCCCAGAACAAAATCCCGCTTAAATGAATTTATTATACCACTCTCCTCTTCCACATACCACCAGCCCTTTCTTCTCTTCCAGAAGGACTCCGGGAGGATATCAGGTTTCCGCAGATAACGATCTATGGGATAGTCATTTTTCTTAAATACCGGCAGCTCAAGCTGTTCCACCAGCGACTCAAGGCCGGTTTCAGCAAAATATTGCCGCCAGCAGTCAACTTCATCCGGGGAGAGTTCAATAGGATGCACAGGGTTGAGAGCAAAATTTTCACAGTCAATATCGGCAAGTTTCTCCCCCCGGCTGTCAACCGGGATGCCGTTTAAGTCAACCGTAAAGCTCTGCCGCAACTGCTGCTGTTCATAGAGGCCCCAGACAACCGTTCTGGCAACCCGCAGACCGCAAATATCCTCAATAAAATCGGCTTGCCACTCCTTACGAGTCAGATCCTTAAAAACAAAAAGATTGTCCTGAACAATATCCTGATAAAATTCAGAGATCAATTTTTCGCAGTGCTTTCTCGCGGCCGCGCTTAACTGATACTCTTTCAATTTCTTTTTTTTGATAGCATTTTTATCTGACAGCAAATTTTCATCGGTAAAAATTTCTCGAATATCTTTAATCTGCCGCAGGATCAGGGTGGATGGATTATCATAATTAAGGGCCTGCCCCAGTAAAACCGCATAGGCCGACCCATTGATCCGCAAGGCCGCATAAAACACCTCAAGCAGACCGCGCCGGTGTTTTACCGCGTAAACTTTGCCCTTGAACAGGGTGGCGAAGGCACCATCCCGGCCCAACAGGCCAAAAACCAGCAGGGCTTTCTTTATATCTTTGGATTTAACT
>JAOZKP010000400.1 GCA_029935295.1 bacterium
AGTGACAGTAAAATACTTATCGATAATATGCTGGAGTCTGAAGAACTTTCAAGATCAGTCAGAAGCGGGATAGTGCAGCAGGCCGGCGGCAACCCCTTTTTTATTGAAGAGGTTGTTCGTTCGTTTATCGATGAGGCGGCTGTGGTGCGGTGTGACAACGGATTCGAGATTGCCGGCAAAATCAATTCTATAGTTATTCCTTCTACAATCAATGATGTCCTGATAGCCAGACTTGATCGTCTGGAAACGCAAACCCGGGAGTTGGTAAAAATTGCATCGGTTGTCGGCAGGATTTTCTTTGGCCGTGTTATCAAGGATGTTGCCGAGTCTATCGATAACATAGACGACAGACTCGAACACCTTAAAGATGCGCAGTTAATAAATGATCGTACTAGCATGCAGGAGTTGGAGTATCAGTTCAGACACCCGCTTGTCCAGGAAACTGCATATGGTACGATTCTGATCACACAACGGAAGGTACTCCATCTCAAGGTGGCGAGATCTATTGAAAAGCTCTTTCAGGAGAGACGGAATGAATTCTACGGTATACTCGCCTACCATTATAACCATGGAGAATATCTGGAAAAAACTGAAGAGTACTTAATTAAAGCGGGTGAGGAGTCCTTGCGCACTTCAGCTTCGCGGGAGGCTTTGATCTATTTTCAGAAAGCCCTGAAGCTTTTTCTTGATAAATATGGAGACTCGGCTGATTTGGGAAAACTCATAGCTCTGGAGAAAAATATCGCCCTGGCTTCGTGTCAAAAAGGGCTGCTTGCCGATGGCTTGAAATATTACGATAGGGTTTTGGAACGATTGGAAGCGCACTCTTCGGGGAGTCGGATGGGTACGAGGGCCAGGTTTGTAAATGATCTGCTAGTTGTTATCTGCAGGTTATATTTTCCATCACGTAAAGCAAAAAGGGACCCTGATCGCCGGGAGAAGGAAATCTTTGAAACAACTATGAAAAGAAATGAAACGCTGGTAATCGCCGATACCGGAAGAGCATTTTCTTCTATGATCAGGCTCTTGCGGACGTCTAATGCCTTTGATATTACCAAAACGGTTAATGGTTTCAGGTTGTGGGTGGGAACCGGAACCGTATTTTCATATATGGGAGTTTCGTTCAGGGTCGCCAAAAAATTTATCGAGCGCTCTGCGGAGATGGTTGATAAGGGTAAGGTCGAGGATGTAATTGCATACAACAACAGTTACGCGATGTACAAATACTGTGCCGGATCATGGAACGGAATGAATGGCTACGATGAGGATCTTATTGACAACTGTCTGAAATCCGGAGCCATGTTTTACATAGTACCTTATTCCTGGTCGGTCGGCCTTTTGAAAGTCGAACAAGGTAATTTTGCCGAAGCTGAAATTATTATAGATAAATTATTCAATATTGCCGAAAACTATGATCATTACCAGGCAAAACTGGTTGCTCTGGGATTGAAATCACATCTGTTATTTAAGTCTCGAGACTTTTTAGGGGCGGAAAGATCGGCTGATGAACGTTTTTCTCTGGCTGGCGAACTCGACGTGACTATCGCGCAATTGGCAGCTCTTGGACACAAGATTATGATTAAAAGCATGCTTGACGATGTTGACGCAGCTGCGGGGTTGATTTCCCGGGCGGAAGATATGATCGCCGTCTGCGGCCGTCTGCCGCCTTACTGCATCGCCCGCTACCGGACGGGCCGGTTTATTAATGACATGAGTGTATTAAGAAAAGTAACTGGTTCAGAAAGATCTGCAGATGTGCGGATGCTTAAAAAGAGAGCCCGGCAAAGCGGGGGGAAAGCGCTAGAAAATGTTCGTAAATATGCACCGTCCAGTACTTTTACTTACAAACTTATGGGGGATTATTTCTGGCTTGTTGAAAAGCAGGGCAAAGCCATGAAATATTGGAGTCGGGCAATTGTTGTGGGGGAACGGATGGGTGCCAGGCCTGACCTTTCCCGGACCTGTTTTGAGGTTGGCAAGCGGATGCTTGATCCCGGGAGCAGATACAGAAAACTCAACGGAATCGATGCAAATGGATATCTGGAAAAGGCGGTGACTCTGTTTGAAGAGATGGGGCTGGAAAGGGATCTTGAGGATCTGAAACGGTTTCGTAATACTTAAGCTGAGTAGCTAATCATTCAAATGTTTCATGTATTCCCGGATATTTTCAAATTTGTTCTTTGACCGAACCACGTTAAAAAGCTCTTTGGAGTCGGCCAGAGTTGTGGCCGCCCGGTCAATTGCTGCCTGTAACTCTGTGGCCGGATCTTTCGATGCCGGTCCATGTCCGGGATAGTAATCTTCTACTCTTAACATTTTAAGCCGCTCGACGGATTCGATATAGTCGCTGATGCTGCCGGAACCGAAAACTCCACCTATATTCCCTCCGGTCAGGACCGTATCGCCAGAAAAAATCAGGCGTTGATCCGGTTCATAGAGGCAGATACTGCCGGAGCTGTGGCCGGGTGTGTGGATAACGGTTAAGTTGTAATTCCCGGTGTGGATGACCGACCCGCTCTCAAGACAGATATCCACGCGAAACCCGTCTGCCGACAATCCGAAAAGTTGGTTCA
>JAOZKP010000401.1 GCA_029935295.1 bacterium
GCGTTTCAGGAGAGGCTCAAGTTCGGTCAGGGGTAGAGAGTTGGCGCCGTCACAGAGGGCATTATCGGGATCGGGATGAACTTCCATAAAGAGACCATCGGCACCGGCAGCCACGGCGGCGGCGGCCAGGGTTGGAATCATGGCCCGATCACCACCGGAACAATCGCCTTGGGCTGCGGGCAGCTGCACTGAATGGGTTGCGTCGAAAATAACCGGCGTCCCGCCCGCCCGCATCAGCGGGAATGAACGAAAATCGACAACCAGATTGTGATAGCCAAAGGTTGTGCCGCGTTCGGTGAGAATAAGCTTGCGGTTGCCGGTAGATGCAACTTTACTGACCACCTGCTGCATATCCTGAGGCGCCATAAATTGGCCCTTTTTTACATTCACCGGCAGGCCGCTTTCGCCGGCGGCAACCAGAAGATCAGTTTGCCGGCATAAAAAAGCCGGGATCTGAATAATATCAACAACTTCAGCGACAGCCTTAATCTGAGATACGGTATGGACATCGGTGGTTACCGGCAGTTCAAGTTCAGATTTTATTGCCGCTAAAATCTCTAGCCCGGCTTTGAGCCCGGGACCACGATAAGCGTTAATACTGCTGCGGTTGGCTTTATCAAATGAGCCCTTGAAAATATAAGGAACCCCAAGCCGCCGACAGATCGCCGCAACTTCCTCTGCCACGGTAAAAGCCAGCTCCCGGCTCTCAAGCACACAGGGGCCGGCAATTAAAGTCAATGGGAAACGGGGCCGCCCCAGTGAAATTGTATCACTGATCTTCACAAAGTTCATGAGCTGCCGGTTTTTTTCGCGGCCGCAATAAAAGCGACGAACAACGGATGCGGGCGCATCGGTTTTGAGGTAAATTCAGGATGAAACTGACAACCTAAGTACCAGGGGTGATCGTCAATCTCGATAATCTCGACCAAGTTATGATGGAGATGGGTTCCGGTAATTTTAAGTCCGTATTCCTCAAGATTCTCGCGGTAATCGTTATTAAATTCATAGCGATGGCGATGACGTTCTGAAATCTCGCTCTTTTCGGCATAAGCCTGCCAGGCGAAAGAGCCGGCAGCCAGACAACAGGGATTTGCGCCGAGGCGCATGGTACCGCCTTTGTTACTGGTCTCATCCTGGGTAAAGGTCTGTTTCCCGTCAGCGCTCTTCCACTCTTTCAAGAGGCCGAAAACCGGATTTTTGGTAGCGGCAGCAAATTCCGAACTGTTGGCATCGCTTAAACCCGCCAGATTCCGGGCAAACTCAACCACCATCAACTGCATCCCAAGACAGATTCCGAAGAGCGGAATCTTTTTCCGCCGGGCAAAACCGGCGGCAACAATCTTCCCTTCGACGCCACGGGTTCCGAAACCGCCGGGAATCAGAAAACCATCGATATTGCGAAATTTTTCCAGCAGGACATCATCACTTAAACCTTCAATCTCTTCGGCATCAATATAATCTAATTTGACTTCAACATCGTTGGCAATACCGCCATGGGTCAGGGCTTCATTCAAACTTTTGTAGGATTCGGTCAAAGCGATATATTTACCAACTACACCGATGGTCACAACCCCGGCCGGCGCTTTGATTTTACGAACAATCTCATGCCAGGGTTCCAGCCGCGGCGCCCCGGTCCAGATATTAAGCAGGGAGACGACCTTATCATCAACCCCCTCTTCATGCAGGGCCAGCGGGCACTCATAGATGCTGTCAACATCACGGGCGGTAAAAACCGCATCGGTATCGGTGTTACAGAAGAGGGAAATTTTATCTTTAATATCCTGCGAGAGTTCACGGTCGGCCCGGCAGAGAATAATATCCGGCTGAATCCCGATCTGGCGCAGCTCTTTGACACTGTGCTGAGTCGGTTTCGTTTTGAGCTCGCCAGCGGTCTTGATGTACGGCACCAAAGTCAAATGAATATAGAGTACATTTTTGGGGCCGATATCATAGCGAAACTGACGAATCGCTTCCAGAAAAGGCTGACTTTCGATATCACCGACGGTACCGCCGATCTCGACTATCGCGACATCGATATTGCCGGCCCAGTGCCGAATGGAGCTTTTAATCTCATTGGTGATATGGGGAATCACCTGAACCGTACCGCCAAGATAGTCGCCACGGCGCTCTTTCGAGATAACCTTATCGTAGATTTTACCCGAAGTATAGTTACTGTGGCGCGTCAGTTTGGTGTGGGTAAAACGTTCGTAATGCCCTAAATCAAGATCGGTTTCGGCTCCGTCATCAGTGACAAAAACCTCGCCATGCTGAAATGGGCTCATGGTACCGGGATCAACGTTGAGGTAGGGATCAAGCTTCTGCAAGCCGACATTAAGGCCCCGAGCCTCAAGCAGGGCGCCTAATGAGGCGGCGGCCAGACCTTTGCCGAGCGAGGAGATAACCCCGCCGGTAACAAAAATATACTTAGGTTTCAAATGCTACTCCAAATCAGTAAAAATGTTTTCACAAATTAGTGGCAAATTTTAGCTGGCCACAAAGTGTTTTTGTAAGCGCCAGCCTTCTGCAAAATGATTATTTGCGGCGGTGGCAGTCTGTTCGTTATATCCTGCCG
>JAOZKP010000120.1:0-3170 GCA_029935295.1 bacterium
CATTTGCTTTCGGGGAGAAGATCGATGATCCTTTAGCGATGTACCTTTCTGATATTCTGACAATTCCGGTGAATCTGGCGGGCCTGCCGGCGATCTCCGTGCCCTGCGGTTTTACTGAATCGGGTTTGCCGATCGGTTTGCAGATTATAGCCAAACCTTTCGCCGAAGCGACTCTGCTCAATGTTGCCTGGCAATATGAACAGTTGGCTGGATGGTCCGGCCGGCGGCCGGAACTGGTTAAGGAGGAGGTGTAACGATTATGGATTATGAAATTGTTATCGGCCTCGAAGTTCACTGTCAGCTTTTGACTGAAACTAAGATTTTCTGTGGTTGCTCAACCAATTTCGGCAACCAGCCGAATGAAAATACCTGTCCGGTCTGTACCGGTATGCCCGGAGCCCTGCCGGTGTTGAATCGTAAAGTTGTTGATTTTGCGATTCGGGCTGGTCTGGCAACCGATTGTGCGATTACCCCGTCAAGCATCTTTGCCCGCAAAAACTATTTTTATCCCGATCTTCCCAAGGGTTATCAGATTTCCCAGTTTGAACTGCCAATATGCATCGGCGGTCATCTTGATATTGAGGCCGAGGGTGAGACCAAGCGGATCGGGATTACCCGGATTCATATGGAGGAAGATGCCGGTAAACTGGTGCATCCTGAATATGAGCACGGGGTTAGTTTTGTTGATTATAACCGCGCTTGTGTCCCTCTGATCGAGATTGTCAGTGAGCCTGATATGCGGAGTGCGGCCGAGGCTATCGCCTACTTAAAATCTCTGCGCGATATTATGGTCTATCTTGGCGTTTGTGACGGCAATATGGAGGAGGGCAGTTTCCGCTGCGATGCGAATATTTCCCTGCGCCGCTGGGGTGCGCCTGAGTTTGGCATTCGGGCTGAATTAAAAAATATGAATTCCTTCCGCAATGTTCACCGGGCGATTGATTATGAAGTTGAGCGTCAGGGCGATATTCTTGACAGCGGCGGCACGGTTGTGCAGGAGACCCGCCTCTGGAATGTCGATCGCGGGATTTCGATGTCGATGCGGGGCAAAGAAGAGGCCCATGATTACCGTTATTTTCCGGATCCGGATCTCTTGCCGGTAGTTATTGCAGATGAGTGGATTGAAGAGGTTAGGCAGAGTCTGCCGGAGTTGCCGAAGGCCAAACGCCAGCGCTTTGTTGCAGAATATGCCATTCCGGTAGCCGATGCTGAAGTTCTGACTGCGGACCACAATATTGCCGATTATTTTGAAGCCGTGGTTAAGCTTTTTCCTCAACCTAAAGCGATTGCCAACTGGATTATGGTTGAGATGTTGAAGTTTTTGAATGAAGATAAGATCAGTATCGTCAAGAGCCCGGTGACACCGTCGGGACTGGCTGAGCTTTTGCAGTTGATTGCTGACGGCACCATCAGCGGCAAAATCGGTAAACAGGTTTTTGCCCAGATGTACAGCCAGGCGGACAATAATCCCCGGCAGATCATTGATAGTCAGGGGCTGGCCCAGATGTCGGATTCAGGCGAATTGATCGCAATGATTGATGAGATTCTGGCTGCAAATTCTGACAAAGTCAAAGAGTACCAGGGTGGTAAAAGTAAAATGTTCGGCTTTTTTGTCGGTCAGGTTATGAAAAAGAGTAAAGGTCAGGCCAACCCGCAGATGGTTAATGAGCTGATTAAAGAACGCATTGGTTAGCGTGGTGGCGTGGCTATCGCAAAGTCTTTATCTGTAATGCAAAAAGTTTCACTCTTTTGTGGTGCCCCAAAGAAACTTGCAAATGGAGACAGTGAGACATTTATGACATATATGGTGTGCTGTTGTTGTCGCAGTTGAATGCGGGTTGATTTAATCAGCTGATCTTTGTTTTGTGTGGTATTATGGTCTGTCTTGCAGGTTATTTGTAGATTTATAAATCTGAAAAGATTTGTAAATCTAAAGACTTATAGAGTGTCTTTGAGATTCTATGATGGCCTGATTGAGGGTGAATAGCAGGTGCTCTCGTCAATGAAATAAACATCTGGCACCAAAAGTGCTATGTGTATTATGATATTGCTCGAATGGTTAAGTTTATGATCGCGGATTGATTCAATAACTCTCGTATTTTTTCGTTTTTATGTGATTAAAATCTAGAGAATTTGTCCGTAAATATTGATAGATAATCGAATAGTTGTAATTAAGGCTAATAATATATGTTTTTCCAGAGAACCCTGAAGAAAGAGATATCCTGTGTTGGGATTGGACTGCATTCCGGGGTTAAAGTTAAGCTGGTGTTAAAACCGGCAGCACCCGGACATGGTATCAAACTGCAGCGGATCCAATCCGGCAAGGTTTTAACAACGATACCGGCCCTTTCTGAATATGTGGTTGATACCTCTTTAGCCACAAGTTTAGGTTGTGATGGTCACTCTATCGGCACAGTTGAGCATCTTCTCTCAGCTTTTTCCGGTCTTGGGGTCGATAATGTTCTGGTTGAAGTTCACGGCCCCGAAGTGCCGATCATGGATGGCAGTGCCAGCCCGTTTGTCTATCTTATAAAAACCGCTGGTGTTAAAAGGCAGGTTGAGGCTAAATCCTATTTGCGGATGGTCGGAACGGTCACGGTTACAGATGGTGATAAATGGGCCCGGCTGGGGCCTCAGCCACCATCGTCCGATGCCTCGCTTTCTATTATCAGCCATATAGATTTTGCCCATCCGGTAATTGGTTCGCAGAGTTACAGTTTCTCTTTTTCTGATGTCTCGTATGACCGGCAGATAAGCCGGGCGCGGACATTCGGTTTTCTGCATGAGGTTGAGTGGATGAAATCCCAGAATCTGGCTCTTGGCGGCTCACTGGATAACGCCATTGTTCTGGATGAGTTTTCGGTCATGAATGATGACGGCTTGCGGTTTGCGGATGAGTTTGCCCGTCACAAAGTGCTTGACTGTTTTGGTGATGTCAGCCTGATGGGAGTGCCGGTTATCGGTGTTTTGGAGGCGAATAAGACCGGTCATGCCTTAAACCACAAGTTGGTTCAGGCGGTTCTTGCAAAATCGGAATCCTGGGAAAAAGTGACAACCGGAGAGTGGCTGGATGATACCAATACAGGTTTTACAGTGCCGCGTCTGGTGATGGATGAATCATATTCGTAAAAACTGACAAACCAGTTTATAAGCTGAAATTAAAAACCGCT
>JAOZKP010000120.1:3270-8531 GCA_029935295.1 bacterium
TTTTTATACTTTTTCAGACAAATAGGCTGTGAGAGTGTTGATCAGGCCTTCAGATGTGTACTCCTCGGCGATACTTTTAACGTTAAGTCCGGCCTTTACCGCCGCTTTTGCCGAGATTGGACCGATACAGGCGGTGGGAATGGTTTTGAGGATTGCCAGATGTTGCCTGGGACAGTGCTTGACGAGGTTCGTAGCGGTTGAGGCACTGGTTATCGTAATTATGTCGATCTTTTTATTTTTTAAGAGCTCTTCAAGTTCCGGGGTTGATTCGGGTGGAAAGATGGTTTCATAAACCGGGACAACATCAACAGCTGCGCCTTTTTCCCGCAGATTTTCGGGCAGGGTCTCCCGGGCTATCAGGGCGCGGGGGATAAGAATTTTCTGCTCGTTAATGTCTGTGCTGGAGAAAAGTTCAATGATACCTTCAGCAGCATACTCTTTTGCGACCAGGCCGCCTTTGAGCCCCCATTCTTTAGCGGCCAACGCAGTTTTCGGGCCGACACAGATAGTTTTAAGATGGTTCAGGTCGGCCGGGCCGAGTTCCTTCTCTTTCAGGTAATCAAAAAAACAGTTAACGCCGTTGCTGCTGGTCAGAATAAGCCACTGATAAGTGTTGATATTTTTAATGGCTTCAGTTATCGGGCCGGAGTCGGGCGGCGGTACAATTTTTATGGTCGGTAAAAGTATTGGTTCGGCCCCGGCCTGGCGTAGTTGCTCCAGTAAGCCTTGTGCCTGTAACTGCGGTCGGGTTACTAAAACCTTTAAGCCTGCAAGTGGACTATTGGAGTCGTTACTGCTCATTGGCGGCAAAACATTCGGCTAAAAGTTCTCCGGCTCCCTGGTCTAATAACTTTTGCGCCAGACTTTCGCCTAAAGACTCAGGATCTTTACTGCTCATGCTCTCTTTGATAATCTTTCGGCCATCAAGTGCGGCGACCAGGCCGGTAAGGGTTACTGTGTCATCTTCAGCAATCGTTGCATGGCCGGCAATCGGTACCTGGCAGCCGCCTTCCAGGGTTTTCAGCAGAGCCCGTTCGGCTCGTATTGCCAGTGTCGTTTTCTGATCCTGAAAAAAGGCCAGGCGTTGATTGTTAAAGTCGTCATCGCAGCGGGTCTCTATACCCAGAGCTCCCTGAGCGATGGCGGGCAGTGAGGTGACAGGATCAATCAGCTCGGTTACCTTATCACTCCACCCCAAACGTTTAACCCCGGCATAAGCGAGGATGATTCCATCATATTCACCGCGTTCAAGTTTTTTCAGGCGGGTATCGACATTGCCCCGGAGATCCCGGGTTTTCAGGTGCGGGAACGCATGCAGAACCTGGGCGATGCGGCGCAAGCTGCTGGTGCCGATAACGGCGCCGGCCGGCATTTCACTGAGTTTTTTACCGGAATTGGAGAAAAAAGCGTCCCGCGGATCTTCACGGGGCGGGTTGATCGCCACTTTCAGGCCATCGGGGAGTTCGGTCGGTACATCTTTCATGCTGTGAACCGCGAGATCGATATCTCCAGCCAAAAGCGCATCTTCAATTTCTTTAACAAATAGACCCTTGCCGCCAACTTTGGCAAGGGGTACGTCAAGAATCTTGTCGCCTTTGGTTTTGATGATGGTCAGGCTGACCTTAATGCCGGGATATTCACGTTCAAGTTCACTTTTAACCCAGTTAGCCTGCCACAGGGCCAGGGCGCTGCCCCGGGTGCCAATAGTAATTGGTTTTATGGTGTTACTCATAATTTAATTAGTCTCCTGGTCCGGACCAGCCGGAACCGAAAGGGTTTATCTGACGGGGTGATTGGGGTCATTGCTGGTATTAAGGTGCGTCAGCACCCCAGCTTTGACCCCGTTTATGATAAATGACTGCCGGGTTTAGAAACCCGATACAGGAATTTAAACGGGACGAGGGCGAAGCGATGTTTGATACCATTTGTTGTTTCTTGATGTCTACGAATTGATCTTTTTATCTTCTTCATCAAGTTTGAATATCTCTCGGATTGTAGTTGCGGGCATTGTGTCGCCGTTGTCATTTTTTACTTTAAGATAATTTATCGGATGGTGCAGAAATTTGTTGCTGATAGCATTGACCATTGCTTTAAGCCGTTGTTCATCTTTAGGGCTCAAGTCAGAAAATCCCGCCAGGGTTTTATTGAGCTCCTGATTGCCGATTTGCAGAACCTGTTCCCGCAGCTGTTTGATGGTTGGCGTTACTGACAGCGATGCTAGCCACTGTTCAAATTTTTCAACTTCCCGACTGACCAGCTCTTCGGCATGTTTGGCTTCATTCCGGCGTTGGTCGAGGTTTTCAGTGACGACATCCTGGAGATCATCAACATCAAAAAGATAGATATTGTCGAGTTCGTTGACTTTAGGGTCGATATCCCGTGGTACGGCAATGTCAATTAGAAACATTGGTCGGTTGCGCCGTTTTTTCAGGGCCTTAGCCATCTCATCTGGACCGATAATGAAGTCGGGCGCTCCGGTTGAGCTTAAAATGATATCAACCTGATCCAGGTGTCCGCGAAAAATATCAAAGGGCAGGGCAATGCCGGAAAATTCATCCGCCAGCTGCTGGGCCCGGCTCAGAGTCCGATTGGTTACCAGTACCTGCTCAACTCCCTGGTTGATAAAATGGCGGGCGGCAAGTTCACACATCTCGCCGGCACCGATCAGCATGACTTTCATATCGTTAAGATCGCCGAAGATCTTCTTCGCCAGCTCGACCGCCGCAAAACTGACAGATACTGCATTGCTGGCAATTTTGGTTTGGGTGCGGACCTCTTTGGCGATAAAGAATGAGCGGTGCATGAATCGGTTGAGAATCAGTCCGGTACTCGCTTCGGCTGAGGCAATCGCAAAAGCATCCTTGAATTGACCTAAAATCTGCGGCTCGCCAACAACCATTGAATCAAGGCTGGAAGCGACCCGGAAACCGTGATGAATTGCATCTGAATCAGTGTGAAAATAGAGATTATCGACAAAATCTGTGGCTTCAATTTGGTGGAAGTCTGCGAGAAATTTTATCAGGCGTTCATGGCAGCTTTCGAGAGAGTTGCAGATGCCGTAAAGCTCGACCCGGTTACAGGTCGAGAGAATCAGGGCTTCACTTAACTGCGCTTCATCTTTGAGGCGCTGCAGAACTTCCGGCAGTTCTTCGGCTTTAAAAGCGAGACGCTCCCGGGTGGCAACCGGTGCTGTTTGATGATTAAGTCCTAAGGCTACAATATGCATATATTAAAAAAAGAGGTATTTAGATTGAATTGGCAACCTTAATGGGCGGCGTAAGAGTGGAGGCCGCTTAACATTAAGTTAACCCCTAAAAAGGTAAACATTATCGCGGCAAAACCGATAATTGTCAGGAACGAGGCTTTGCGGCCGCGCCAGCCGGAATTCATCCGGCCATGCAGCAAGGCCGCAAACAGCAGCCAGGTTATCAGTGACCAGGTCTCTTTCGGGTCCCAACTCCAGTGCGAGCCCCAGGCAAATGAAGCCCAGACCGAACCGCTGATGATTCCCAGCGTCAACAGCGGAAAACCGCAGCGCAGGCAGAGGTAACTCGATTCATCGAGTTTCTGCAGGGCCGGCAGGTTACGGAAAATGCCTTTAATCTGTTTTTTCTTGATCAGGTGTTCCTGCAGAAGATACATGACTGAGATAATACAGCCTAAAACCAGAAAGGCGTTGCCGGCGAAACTTAAAAGAACATGTAATGGCAGCCAGAAACTTCGCAGAATTGGGGGTTGGGGCGAGATTGTGTGGGTCGTCGCTAAAGCCCATAAAGTAAAAACCACTAGCAGGGGCGAGATAAAGGCGCCGAGTGTCGGCAGCGGTATTTTACGGCCAATAAGGAGAAATGCCAGTCCCAGTAAGAGTGCAAAAAATGAGAGTGATTCATGTAGGTTAGTTACAGCCAGGGTCTGGGCCTGAAAGCAGCGTTCGAGAAATGCTAAGAGGTGCAGACTTGCGCCTGCCAGGATAAAGCGTTTGCACCAGAGGGTCTTTTGCGGCCGGGGCTGGAAAAGATGAAAGAAGCCGGTCACCATGCTCAAGGTATAGAGACCCAAAGCTCCGCTAAGAAGCGCTAAATATATAGTAGTCATTTACTGGTCGTGTGACTCATTTGAGTTTGCTTGATAATAGTTGTATGTTTTATCGAGTTCATATATAATGCCCTATTTCACAACTGTCAACGCTATTGTCATTTCGCGGAGAAAAAGATTGTACTTTTATTTTCTGAAATGATATGAGACTTGCCCCTAAATTTTTAAAAAAGAGAGCTTGAAGATTATGTATTTTCCCATCTACCGGCCGCGGCGTTTGCGAGCTGATGTTAATATTCGGCGCATGGTGCGTGAAACATCCCTTTCCGTTGATGATTTTATCGCTCCGCTTTTTGTCTGTCCGGGTGAAGGGGTACGGCACGAGATAAGTTCAATGCCGGGTAATTATCAGCTCTCGATTGACGAGTTAGTACTTGAAGCCCAGGAGCTCAAAAGTTTGGGGGTGCCGGCAATTATCCTTTTTGGAATACCCGAGACCAAGGATGAACTTGGAACCGGGGCTTACGATGATCACGGAATTATCCAGGAGGCGATCCGGGCTCTGAAAGCTGAAGTCAAGGACCTGTTGGTCATAACCGATGTTTGTCTTTGTGAGTATACTTCGCACGGTCACTGCGGTGTGGTCGAGAATGGTTTAATAAATAACGATAAAACCCTTGAATTACTGGCAAAAGAGGCTGTTTCTCATGCCGCTGCCGGGGCCGATATGGTAGCACCTTCGGATATGATGGACGGCCGGGTCGGGTTTATTCGCAACGCTCTCGATGCGGCCGGTTTCGATCAGATTACACTGATGGCTTATGCCGTAAAGTATGCCTCGGCCTTTTACGGCCCTTTTCGCGAAGCTGCCGAATCGCCGCCGCAGTTCGGTGATCGTAAGAGTTATCAGATGGATCCTGCCAACGCCCGGGAAGCTTTACGTGAAGCTGCCCTCGATATCGAAGAGGGAGCTGATATCATTATGGTAAAACCGGCGTTGCCTTATCTCGATATAATCCATTCGCTGCGGGCCGAGTTCGACTATCCGCTGGCGGCTTATAATGTCAGCGGCGAATTTGCGATGATCAAGGCGGCTGCGGCCAAAGGCTGGATTGATGGCGAACAGGCGATGCTCGAATCACTGTTGTCAATAAAACGGGCCGGCGCGGATATGATTCTGACCTATTTTGCCAAGGAAGCGGCCCGGATTTTATGAGTTCAGGTGT